>NZ_JBFUCA010000067.1:0-15948 GCF_056405475.1 Polaromonas sp. P1_G4 | reverse complement strand
GTTTTCGCAGGGCTCTTGCATTGAATCCCCGCGATGCGGATGTTGCGCATAACTATGGATGGTTGATGTGCCAGCAAGGACGCTATAACGAGTCTTCTCGGTTCTTTGCTCAGGCCGTGGCGAACCCAACGTACGCAGGCAAGGCCAAAACGCTGATGGCGCAGGGGGTTTGTCAGGTTCGTGCTGGGCAGCATGCAGAAGCCGAGCAAAGCCTCCTGCAGTCTTATGAATTGGACGCAGGAAATCCTGTTACTGGTTACAACCTGGCTAGTCTTTTGAACGATCGTGGCGATCTGACTCGGGCACAGTTTTACATACGACGACTGAACAACAGTGATCTTGCAAATGCTGAAACCCTGTGGCTAGGCATCAAAATCGAGCGTAAATTAAACAACCGGGATACGGTACGGCAGCTCGGTGATCAGCTAAAAAAGCGTTTTGCGCAGTCCCGGGAGGCTGCTGCTTATGACAAAGGGGCGTTCAATGAGTGACGCTGACGTTGTTGCACCGGCTGGGGAGGCCACATCTGGAATGGCTGCGTCTGGCGTTGACCGGGGTACTGACTTCGAGCCCACGGCAGGCACACTGCTTCGTGAGGCAAGAGAGGCTGCAGGCATACATATCGCGGCCCTCGCCGTATCCTTGAAGGTTCCGGTAAAAAAACTCGAAGCGCTGGAGCTGGATCGCTTTGACTTGCTGCCGGATGCTGTTTTTGTTCGGGCCCTGGCTTCCAGCGTGTGCCGTAGCCTGAAACTGGATGCGGCCCCTGTGCTTGAACGCCTGCCTCAAACCAGCGCCCCCAAGCTGATATACCAAGGTGCTGGCATCAATGCACCGTTTCGCTCGCCAGGGGAAGGCCCCCGGCCTGCTGTGTGGACCCAGGTTTCGAAGCCTGCAGTGCTGGCCGGCCTGGCTTTGCTGCTTGGTGCTCTGGTATTGATTTTCCTGCCAGTCATCAAGCCGGATGTCACGAAGGGTCAGGGTGATAGTGAGATGCAAGCTGGCGGCGCCGAGGCCGCCAAACCGCTGCCCGCAGCTGTGGCGATGACGGGCGGAGGATTGGTAAACGACGTCAAGCCTGTTTTCCCCACAGAGCAGAGTCATGAGACTTTTTCAGGCGCCGGTGCTGCCACGGTTGCCGGCTCTCCCACCGGCCCTGCTGTGACGACAACTACCTCTCTACCTGGCCCAGCCGTTCAGCCTGCTCCGGTGCCAGTGCCAAGTGGTGTTGCTGCACCTGTATCGCCAGCGGCACCGGCGGGTATCGTGACTTTTCGCGCCAGGGGCGAATCCTGGGTGGAGGTGACGGATGCCAAGGGAACGGTTGTGCTGCGCCGTACCCTGACCGCCGGAGAAGTCGCGGGTGCGTCCGGGGCGTTACCGCTGGCCGCCGTAGTGGGTAAGGCAGATGTGACGCAAGTGCAGGTGCGCGGCCAGGCTTTTGATCTGAGCAGCGTGGCCAGGGATAATGTTGCCCGATTTGAGGTGAAATAATGTCGAAGGGTTGCCTTCCGATCGAGTCCGCTTTTCCCAAAGCGCGGCGCTCCCTCCAGTCACAGGTGTCATGGGGCGGCCGTATTTTGACTGTCGGCGGCGATGCGCCGGTGCGCGTCCAGTCCATGACCAATACCGACACGGTGGATGCCATTGGCACCGCGATTCAAGTCAAGGAACTGGCGTTGGCGGGTTCCGAGATGGTTCGCATCACCGTCAACACGCCGGAAGCGGCGCAGGCTGTTCCGCATGTGCGTGAGCAACTCGACCGGATGGGGATCGACGTTCCACTGATAGGGGACTTTCATTACAATGGCCATCGGTTGTTGACGGATTACCCCGCTTGCGCGGAGGCGTTGTCCAAATATCGCATCAATCCGGGAAATGTTGGCAAGGGCGACAAACGTGACCGGCAGTTTGGCCAGATGATAGAGGTTGCCATGCGCTGGAAAAAACCCGTGCGTATCGGTGTGAACTGGGGCAGCCTTGATCAGGAACTGCTGGCCAGCTTGATGGATGAGAACAGTGCGCGTGCAGTCCCTTGGGATGCCAGGCAAGTCATGTATGAAGCATTGATTACGTCCGCGATCGATTCCGCCCGGCGCGCTGAAGAAATGGGAATGCCTCGTAATCAGATCATCCTTTCCTGCAAGGTAAGCGGTGTTCAGGACCTGATTTCGGTTTATCGAGAATTGGCCCGGCGCACAGATCACGTGCTTCACCTAGGGCTGACGGAGGCCGGTATGGCTACCAAGGGCACGGTGGCTTCTGCCACGGCGTTATCGATCCTGCTGCAAGAAGGCATTGGCGATACCATTCGCGTTTCCTTAACGCCCCAACCGGGTGAGGCCCGCACCCAGGAAGTTGTTATTGCGTCAGAGATTCTCCAGGCGCTTGGTTTGCGGACCTTTGTGCCCAGTGTGACGGCATGCCCAGGTTGCGGGCGCACCACCAGTACGACCTTCCAGGAGCTGGCCAAGCAAATTGACGACTTTCTGCGTGCGCAGATGCCTGTCTGGCGCGAACAATATCCCGGCGTCGAAGGGCTCAAGGTTGCCGTCATGGGCTGTATCGTCAATGGACCGGGTGAAAGCAAACATGCCGATATCGGCATCAGCCTGCCCGGCTCCGGCGAGGCGCCTGCCGCGCCGGTGTTTATTGATGGTGAAAAAAGACTGACCCTACGTGGCGACAACATTGCGCAGGAGTTCCAGGTCATTGTTGAAAATTACATTGAAAAACGCTTTGGCACGCACACCGTCGCTGAAGCTGCGTAACGCCCATGGTTGAAAAAACAGCTGCCGGCCCGGTAGAAAAATCCGCCGTGGCCAAAATGGAAAAACTGACGGGCGTCAAGGGGATGAACGACATCCTGCCGCCGGAGTCGGCTCGTTGGGAGTGGTTCGAAGCCAAGGTGCGCGCATTGATGGCCCGCTATGCCTACGCCAATGTACGCACGCCGATCGTCGAGCCGACCGCGCTGTTTGTGCGTGGTCTTGGCGAGGTGACCGACATCGTCGAAAAGGAGATGTATTCCTTTGTCGACTCKATGAACGGCGATCGGCTCACGTTGCGCCCTGAGGCTACTGCCGGTATTGTGCGCGCGATGATCGAACACAACGCGCTGTACAACGGCCCGATACGGGTCTGGTCGGCGGTGCCGCTGTTTCGTCATGAGCGACCACAGAAGGGGCGTTATCGCCAATTTCACCAAATCGATGTTGAAGCGCTGGGCTTTGCCGGACCTGATGTGGATGCCGAGCAAATTCTCATGTGCCGAGCGCTGCTGCACGACCTGGGCATTCCGATGGAGCWTGTGCGGCTCGAACTGAACAGCCTGGGCCAGCCCAGCGAGCGAATGGCGCACCGTGCCGCGCTGATCAGGATTACTACAACCTCACGGTGTTCGAATGGGTCACCGACAAGCTTGGCTCACAGGGTACGGTTTGCGGTGGCGGCCGTTACGACGGCCTGTTCGAGCAGCTTGGCGGCAAGCCAACGCCTGCGGTAGGCTGGGGCATGGGTGTGGAACGAATGCTGCTTCTGCTTGAGGCGGTGGGCGTGTTGCCGCCGGTGAGTGGCCCCGACGCCTACGTGATCGTTCCGTCTGCCGAGATGATGCCAACTGTGATGGCAACCTGCGAAGCCTTGCGCGCTGCTGGCATCAACGTGCAGATGCACGCCGGAACAGGCGATGGCATGGGCAGCATGAAGTCCCAGTTCAAGAAAGCTGACGGTAGCGGTGCGCGCTACGCCCTGATTTTTGGCGAAACCGAGTTCGCTCAAGGCTGTGTTGCCGTCAAACACCTGCGGGGCGAAAAAGACCAAGCCTTGCAGGCCCAGGCACTCCAGCCCTTGGGGGATGTCATGGCCTGGGCTCACAGCCTGCGCGGCTGAGCCGCCACGGCCGGCCATTTGGAGTGCTGGCCGGGCCTCTACAATCACCCCAACTCAATCCGCACCATTTCCGGGGCAGAACAAAGACTTTTATGGCAAAACATCTCGATTTGGAAGAACAGGAACAGCTTGACGAGCTCAAGCACTTCTGGAAGCAGTACGGTGACATGATCACCTGGGCCCTGATTGTGGTGCTCGGGGCCTTTGCCGCGTGGAATGGATACCAGTACTGGCAGCGTAACCAGGCAGCCCAGGCTTCGGTCATGTATGACGAAGTCGAGCGCGCTGTGCAGTCCGGTGACGTGGCAAAAATTGACCGCTCACTGGCCGACATGAAGGATCGTTTTGGCCGGACAACGTACGCTCAACAGGCGGGACTGCTTGCCGCCAAGGCATATTACGACAAAGGCAATGTCGACGCATCGCGTGCTGCTCTGAATTGGGTCGCTGAAAAAGCCTCTGATGAGGGCTATCAGGCCATTGCCCGGTTGCGCCTGGCGGGGCTGCTGATTGAGAAGAAGTCTTATGACGAGGCCCTGCAGCAGGTTTCGGGCCCATTTCCGAAGGACTTCACGGCATTGGTCGCCGACCGGCGTGGCGATATTCTGGCAGCGCAGGGTAAGAAGTCAGAGGCGAAAAGTGAATACGAAAAGGCTTACAAGGGGCTTGACGAGCGCTCCGAGTACCGGCGTCTGGTTGAGGTCAAGCTCAACGCGCTGGGGGTTGATCCCGGCGCAGAGACAACCAAGGCCGATGCGCCATCAAATAAAGAGGTGAAGAAATGATTTATCAATCTTTTAGGCCTCTGGTCCAAGCGGTGCGTGCGCCGGCAGCTATTGTTTTGATAGCGATTCTGAGTGGGTGTTCCTTTTTCGGTGGCGGTCCTGCAAAACCGCAACCCGCAGAACTTCAGCCGGTCACTGGGTTGGTGTCTGCGCGCCAGATCTGGACCACCCGCGTGGGGCAGGTGAACTTCCCGCTTGAGATGGGGGTTTCGGGCAACACCGTGGCAGTGGCCAGTGGTGACGGCACCGTGGCTTTGCTGGATGCCCAAACTGGTCGCGATTTCTGGCGCCTTGCGCTGAATACACCCCTGGCCGCCGGTGCTGGAAACGACGGCAAGGTCGTTGCCGTGGTAACCAAGGCCAATGAAGTCATCGCGTTGCAGGATGGCAAGGAACTCTGGCGTCAAAAGCTGGGCGCCCAGGCATTTTCCGCTCCCTTCGTGGCTGGCTTGAGGGTATTTGTCCTGGCCGCAGACCGTTCGGTCACGGCCTTTGACGGGCTGACGGGTCGCAAGCTTTGGGCGCAGCAGCGGCCCAACGAGCCCCTGGTGCTTCGTCAGTCCGGCGTCATGCTGGCGGTGGGCGATACGTTGGTCGTAGGTTTGGCCGGCCGCCTCGTGGGCCTTAATCCGTCCAACGGTAGCATCCGTTGGGAGGCACCGATTGCCACGCCTCGCGGCGTCAATGACGTGGAACGGCTCGTCGACCTGGTAGGACGTGTCAGCCGGCAGGGCGATATCGTTTGCACGCGGGCATTCCAGGCAAGCGTTGGATGCGTCAACGCTGTGCGCGGCAACCTGCTGTGGGCCAAGCCGGCCAACGGTGTACAGGGCATTGATGGCGACGATCGCCTGCTGTTCGGCACGGAAGCTGATGGCACTGTGAACGCCTGGCGCCGCACCGATGGTGAGCGTGCGTGGTCCACCGACCGCCTGCGCTACCGCAGCCTCACGGCGCCGGTGGTCGTCGGGCGCTCTATCGCCATGGGCGATTTTTCCGGCTACATCCACCTGCTTTCCCGCGAAGACGGCTCACTGCTCAATCGCCTGCCTACCGATGGCTCAGCCATTGCGGCAACGCCCGTGCTTGCTGGCAATACGCTGATCGCCGTGACGCAAAACGGTGGTGTTTACGGCTTCCAGCCTCAATAAGGGCCTACGGTCCTGCCAGAAACTGATTGATGAAACCTGTCATAGCGCTAGTCGGCCGTCCGAATGTGGGCAAGTCGACGCTTTTCAACCGGCTGACCAAGACGCGGGATGCGATCGTGGCCGACTTTGCCGGCCTGACGCGGGATCGTCATTACGGTAACGGGAAGCTGGGACCCCACGAATACATCGTGATCGACACCGGCGGATTTGAACCCGATGCGGCGTCCGGTATTTACAAGGAAATGGCCAAGCAGACCCGGCAGGCGGTCGCGGAAGCCGATGTGGTCATCTTTGTCGTTGACGCCCGCGCCGGCATCAGTGCGCAGGACCACGATATTGCCAAATACCTGCGAAAGCTGGGCAAACCCACCATCCTGACTGCTAACAAGGCCGAGGGCATGACTGAAGGCGTGCAGCTGTCCGAGTTCTTTGAATTGGGCATGGGCGAGATGCTGGCKGTTTCCGCCTCACACGGCCAGGGCATGCGCACGCTGGTTGACATGGCCTTGGCGCCGCTCAATTTGCCGGATCCGGACGAAGAGGCTGAGCCTCAAGATCCTTCTGTGATTCGTCTGGCCGTGGCAGGACGCCCCAACGTGGGGAAGTCCACATTGATCAACACCTGGCTGGGTGAAGAACGCCTGGTGGCCTTTGATTTGCCCGGGACAACCCGCGACGCCATTTCTGTGCCTTTTGAGCGTGCCGGGCAGAAGTTTGAGCTGATTGACACGGCAGGTCTGCGCCGCAAAGGCAAGGTTTTTGAGGCCATCGAGAAGTTTTCCGTGGTCAAGACCCTGCAGGCCATCGAAAACGCCAACGTAGTGCTGCTGCTGCTCGATGCCACCCAAGGCGTGACCGACCAGGACGCCCACATTGCCGGCTACATCCTCGAAAGCGGCCGTTCGGTGGTGCTGGCCATCAACAAGTCGGACGCTGTGGACTCCTACCAGCGCGAGCTTCTCGAGCGCTCCATCGAGACCCGGCTGGGCTTCCTCAAATTCGCCGCCATCCACCCGATCTCGGCCATCAAGCGCCAGGGACTGGGCCCTGTCTGGAAGTCGATTGTTCAGGCCCATGCATCGGCCAATCGCAAGATGTCCACACCCGTGCTCACCCGGCTGCTGCTGGAAGCCGTGCAGTTCCAGCAACCCCAGCGCTCGGGTGTTTTTCGCCCCAAGCTGCGCTATGCCCACCAGGGCGGCATGAACCCACCCATCATCATCATCCACGGTAATTCGCTCGAACACGTCACCGAGTCGTACAAACGCTATCTGGAAGGGCGTTTCCGCAAGGAATTTGACCTGGTCGGCACGCCCTTGCGCATCCAGATGAAGAGCTCCCACAACCCCTTTAAAGACAAGGAAACGGCCTAGGACTACATGACCCGGGCCACGCCCTGTGGTAAGGTCAAGTTCTATTAACTTTTGAACACGGAAAATATCGTGAGCAATAACAAAGGCCAGCTCTTGCAGGACCCATTTCTCAACACCTTGCGTCGCGAGCATGTTCCTGTTTCCATTTATCTCGTCAACGGGATCAAATTGCAGGGTCAGATCGAATCCTTCGATCAATATGTGGTTCTGCTTCGCAACACTGTGACCCAAATGGTCTACAAACATGCGATTTCCACCATCGTTCCAGGTCGCGCCGTAAATTTCGCGACCAACGAGTCTGAAGAAAGCCCCGCCAGCTGAGTTCGTACGATGCTCCGGTGAGCCCGAAACCCCTGGTCCTTCTTGTAGGGGTCGATCTGGGGTTGCCAAACTTTGATGCTGATCTGCAGGAACTGGGTTTGCTCGCGCAAACAGCAGGCCTGCAGCCGGTTGCGCGCGTCACCTGCAGACGCAAGGCGCCCGACGCCGCGCTCTTCATCGGCAGCGGAAAAGCTGACGAAATCAAGCTGATGGCGCTGGATACCGGCGCCACGGAAATTCTGTTCGACCAGTCCCTAAGCCCGGCGCAGCAGCGCAACCTGGAGCGGCACCTGGACATGCCGGTCAACGACCGGACCCTGCTGATTCTTGAAATCTTTGCCCAGCGCGCGCGTAGTCACGAAGGCAAGCTGCAGGTTGAGCTGGCCCGGCTGCAATACATGTCTACACGCCTGGTGCGGCGCTGGTCCCACCTGGAGCGGCAAACCGGCGGCGCCGGTGTGCGCGGCGGCCCGGGTGAGAAGCAGATCGAGCTCGACAAACGCATGATCGGTGACGCGATCAAGCGCACCAAAGAACGCTTGCTCAAGGTCAAGAAGCAGCGGCAAACGCAGCGAAAGCAGCGCGAGCGCCGCAATTCCTTCACGATTTCCCTGGTGGGTTACACCAACGCGGGAAAATCCACGCTCTTCAATGCACTGGTCAAAGCGCGTGCTTATGCGGCCGACCAGTTGTTCGCAACGCTCGATACCACCACGAGGCAGCTTTATTTGGGTGACGCCGCGCGTTCCGTGTCGTTGTCGGACACGGTGGGCTTCATCCGCGACCTGCCGCACGGCCTGATTGATGCCTTTGCTGCAACGCTGCAGGAAGCAGCGGATGCCGACTTGCTGCTGCACGTGGTGGACGGCGCCAATCCCGACTACCTCGAGCAGATCGAGCAGGTCCAGCGTGTGCTTTCGGAGATTGGCGCGGCCGATGTGCCGCAAATACTGGTGTTCAACAAGCTGGACGCTATTGAAAAGGACAGCTTGCCCCTGCACCTGCAAGACATGTTCGAACTGAGGGACGCGTTTGAGGGCTCAAGCCGCAGCGTTGAACGGGTGTTCGTGAGTGCGCAGACAGGTGAAGGCCTGCCGCTTTTGCGGGCGCTGCTGGCTGGCTATGCGGTCAACCCGCCCGCCGACGAAATCCCCCAAACTGCCGAGGACCTTGCCTGATATGGCGGTTTCATTAGGCACAATGTCGGTGTAACGAAAAAAAGTGAGTTTGATCCCATGAATCTGAACCCCGTGCTGCAGACCTTGACGAGCTTGCCAGGCCGGCTCAAGCAACGCGCCCAAGGCATGTTCAACCTCAATGATCCGCGCTGGGGTCGGGATGACGACAAACCGTCTTCTGACGATGCCAAGCCCGAAGCTCCGCGGGAGGACAAGCAACCGACCCGGCCCGCCAACCGTCCGCAGGGGCAGGGGCCCAACCAGGGCCCACCCGACCTGGATGAACTCTGGCGCGACTTCAACCGCAAGCTGGGTGGCCTTTTTGGCGGTGGCAAGAACAACCCCAACCGTGGTGGATTTGGCCGCGGCAATGGCGGTGGGAACAACGGCGGCAGTGGCGGCGGCTTTCAGCCCGACATGAAGAGTGCCGGCATTGGTGTCGGACTGATTGCCAGTGTCGCAGTGCTGATCTGGCTGGGCACCGGGTTTTTCATTGTCCAGGAAGGCCAGCAGGCCGTCATCACCCAGTTTGGCAAATACCACTCGACCGTGGGCGCGGGCTTCAACTGGCGGCTTCCGTATCCTGTGCAGCGCCACGAAATCGTTGTGGTCACGCAGATCCGTTCAGTGGATGTCGGCCGTGACGTCATCATCAAGGCGACAGGCCTGCGCGACTCGGCCATGCTGACTGAAGACGAAAACATCGTTGAAATCAAGTTTGCCGTGCAGTACCGCCTGAACGATGCGCGCGCCTATCTGTTTGAAAGCAAGGACCCTGCAGCGGCGGTGGTTCAGGCTGCCGAAACAGCCGTCCGTGAAGTGGTCGGGAAAATGAAGATGGACCTGGCCCTGGCGGAAGAGCGTGACCAGATCGGGCCACGCGTGCGCGCCCTGATGCAGACCATCCTCGATCGTTACAAGGTCGGCGTTGAAGTTGTCGGCATCAACCTTCAGCAGAGCGGTGTGCGCCCCCCCGAGCAGGTGCAGGCAGCGTTTGACGATGTGCTCAAGGCCGGCCAGGAGCGCGAACGCGCCAAGAACGAAGCCCAGGCATACGCCAACAATGTGATCCCGCGTGCCGTGGGTTCCGCGTCCCGCCTCAAGGAAGAGTCTGAAGCCTACAAAGCCAAAATCGTGGCCCAGGCACAGGGTGATGCCCAGCGCTTTCGTTCGGTGCTGACCGAATACCAGAAGGCGCCCCAGGTGACCCGTGACCGTATGTACACCGACGCCATGCAGCAGGTTTATTCCAGTGTGACCAAGGTGATGGTCGAGTCCCGTCAGGGCTCCAACCTGCTGTACCTGCCGCTGGACAAAATCATGCAGATGACGACGCAGGGTGATGCTGGCAGTACCGCAGAGCCCGCGCTGGTTCCCGGCGCAGCGTCTTCGCCAACGGTGCCTGCCGCGCCTGTTTCCAGCTTGCCCCTTGATGCCCGATCCCGCGATGCTTCCCGCACGCGCGATCGTGAAACACGCTAAGGAAGACGATCGTGAATAGAGTTGGATTTATCATTTCTTCGTTGCTGGTGATCCTGGCATTGCTCAGCTCCACGCTTTTTGTGGTGGACCAGCGGCAGTTCGGCGTGGTTTATGCGTTGGGGCAGATCAAGGATGTGGTCACTGAACCGGGCCTGCATTTCAAGATGCCACCGCCGTTCCAGAACGTCTCTTACATCGACAAGCGCCTGCTGGTGCTCGACAGCGTCGACGCCGAGCCCATGCTGACGGCAGAAAAGCAGCGTGTCGTGATCGACTGGTACGTGCGCTGGCGCATCATCCAGCCCACCGACTACATCCGCAACGTCGGCCTGGACGAAAAAACCGGCGCCAACCAGCTCAACCGCGTGGTGCGCAATGCCTTCCAGGAAGAGATCAACAAACGCACCGTCAAGGACCTGCTTTCGCTCAAGCGCGAAGCCCTGATGGCCGACGTCAAGCGGGAAGTGCTTCAAGCCGTGCAGGGTGCGCAGCCCTGGGGCGTTGACGTGGTCGACGTGCGTATCACGCGCGTGGACTATGTGGAAGCCATCACCGATTCCGTCTACAAGCGCATGGTTGCGGAGCGCCAACGCGTGGCCAATGAACTGCGTTCTACCGGTTTGGCAGAAGGCGAAAAAATCCGTGCCGACGCCGACCGCCAGCGAGAAGTCACCATCGCCAACGCCTACCGCGATGCGCAAAAGGTCAAAGGCGAGGGCGATGCCGAAGCCGCTCGCACCTATGCCGAATCGTTCGGCCGCGACCCGCAGTTCGCCCAGTTCTATCGCAGCCTCGATGCCTACAAAGCCAGCTTCAACAAGAAGAGCGACGTGATGGTTCTTGACCCTTCGTCCGACTTTTTCAAGGCGATGCGCGGCCCAGGCTCCGGTAACGCCGCACCCGCCAAAAAATAAGCCGGCGTGGACGGCAACACCTTCTGGATGGCGCTGGCCCTGATGCTGGTCATCGAGGGCCTGTTGCCTTTCATCTCTCCCGGCGGCTGGCGCCGCATGTTCGAGCAGATTCTCACTCTGGGTAACGGCCAGATCCGCTTCTTCGGCTTGTGCAGTATTGCGGCGGGCCTGATCCTGCTGGCTGTGCTGGCCTGATTTCGCCTCCCTCGGCAAGCCGCTCACTGCCACGTATTTCCGCCAGAGTGCGTCATTGGGCCTTCAGCGGGCCGAAAACCCGCTTCAAGCCCGGTAAAATGCTGTTTTTAACAGCCCACGAAAATCACAATGCCCGCCTGGTCGTCATCATGGCAATTGCCCGATCAAATTGCCGATGTCCTGCCTTCCGAGGCGCGCCACATCGAAGAGCTGCGCCGTCTGTTCCTCGACACCGCCCGCAGCTATGGCTATGAACTTGTCATGCCTCCGCTGCTGGAGCACCTCGAGTCGCTCCTGACCGGCACTGGCGAGGCCCTTGATCTGCAGACTTTCAAGCTGGTGGACCAACTCTCCGGCCGAACGCTGGGCCTGCGTGCCGACACCACGCCCCAGGTAGCCCGCATTGATGCGCATTTGCTCAACCGCAGCGGTGTTGCCCGCCTGTGCTATTGCGGCCCGGTGCTGCATACCCGTGCCGACCGGCCTCATGCCACCCGTGAACCGCTGCAGTTTGGCGCGGAAATCTATGGCCATGCCGGCCTGGAGGCAGATCTGGAAGCCCAGCAGCTGGCGCTGGAAGGCCTCAAGGCGGCCGGCGTCACTGAACTGAGCGTGGACATGGCGGATGTCCGCATCGTCAACAGCTTGCTGGCTGGCGCCACCGTCAACGGCAAAACCCTGGCGCTCATCCATGCCGCGCTGGCGGCCAAGGACGCGAGCGAGCTCGGCAGCCTGATCGCCAGCCTCAAGGACGGCATTTCGGCTGCGGCGCGAGACGGCCTCAAGGCGTTGTTGCAGCTTTATGGTGACGAGAAAGTGCTGGCCGAAGCGGAAAAAATCCTGCCGCCCTCAACGGGCCTGAAAGCAGCGCTGCAAAACCTGAAATGGCTGGCCGCACACACCAGGGGTGAAAAAGGCGACGTCAAGGTCAGTTTTGACCTGGCCGACCTGCGCGGCTACGCTTATTACAGCGGCACCCGCTTTGCCATTTACGGGCAGGGCGCCGAACTGGTGCGCGGCGGCCGCTATGACGAAGTCGGTGCCGTGTTCGGCCGCAACCGGCCTGCAGCGGGCTTCAGCCTTGACCTCAAAGAGCTGGTCAGTGTGCTGCCTCCTCGGGCCCTCAAGGCAGCCATCCGTGCGCCCTGGGGCGAAGATATCGGCCTGCGTGCCGCCATCGCCCGCCTGCGCGCGGGCGGCGAAACCGTGGCCTGCGTGTTGCCCGGCCACGAACATGAAGTCAATGAGTTTGATTGCGACCGCGAACTGGCAAACGCTGCCGGTCAATGGGTGGTCCAGCCCCTTAAAAAAGCCGCTTGAGGGCCTGCGCCCGGCTTTATCCCGAAACCTTAACGAGAATTGAAGATGACAAACAAACAAACCGCAGCCGCGGGCCGTAATGTCGTGGTCGTGGGCACCCAGTGGGGCGACGAAGGCAAGGGCAAGCTGGTCGACTGGCTGACCGAGATGTCGCAAGGCGTGGTGCGCTTCCAGGGCGGCCACAATGCCGGCCACACGCTGGTCATCAATGGTGTGAAAACGGCGCTGCACCTGATTCCCAGCGGCATCATGCGCCCCGGCGTGAAGTGCTATATCGGCAACGGCGTGGTGTTGTCGGCCGCCAAATTGTTCGAAGAAATTGAGGGGCTGGAAAAAGCCGGCGTTGAGGTGCGTTCCCGCCTGCGCGTCAGCGAAGCCTGYCCGCTGATCCTGCCTTTTCACGTCGCGCTGGATGTCGCGCGCGAGGCTTACCGCGAGAAGGGTGGCACGACCAAGATCGGTACCACCGGCCRCGGCATCGGCCCCGCGTATGAAGACAAGATTGCCCGCCGCGCGCTGCGCGTGCAGGACCTGAAATATCCCGATCGCTTTGCCGCCAAGCTGCGTGAATTGCTCGACCTGCACAATTTCGTGCTCACCGGCTACCTGCATGCGCCGGCAGTCGACTTCGATACCGTCTACGCAGAAGCCATGCGCCACGCCGAGTTGCTCAAACCCATGATGGCCGACGTCTCGCGCGAGCTCAACGATGCCAACGAGGCCGGTGCCAACCTGCTGTTTGAAGGCGCGCAAGGCACCTTGCTCGATGTCGATCACGGCACCTATCCCTATGTGACCTCCAGCAACTGTGTGGCCGGCAATGCCGCTGCGGGCGCGGGCGTGGGCCCGGGCATGCTGCATTACATCCTCGGCATCACCAAGGCTTACTGCACCCGCGTGGGCGGCGGGCCTTTTCCGACCGAACTCGACTGGGAAAAGCCCGGCACGGTGGGCTACCACCTCAGTACCGTGGGCGCCGAAAAAGGCGTGACCACGGGACGTAGCCGTCGCTGCGGCTGGTTTGACGCTGCGCTGCTCAAGCGCTCGGCCCAGGTCAACGGCCTCTCGGGCCTGTGCATCACCAAGCTCGACGTGCTGGACGGCATCGACGAGCTCAAGCTGTGCACCGGCTACGAGCTTGACGGCCATATCACCGACATCCTGCCGATGGGCGCTGAAGAGATCGAGCGCTGCAAGCCGATTTATGAGACCTTGCCGGGCTGGAGCCAGAGCACCGTGGGCGTCACGCAATACGACAAGCTGCCGGCTGCCGCGCAGAAATACCTGCACCGGATCGAGGAAGTCACCGGTGTGCCGATCCACATGATTTCGACCAGCCCGGACCGTGACCACACCATCCTGCTGCGCAATCCGTACGCCGCCTAGCCAGAAAACCTCAGCAAAAAATGCACCCAACCCAATAGGGACGGGCGCAAGCAGCTATCAAATCAGGAGCATTTCATGTTGACAGAAGACGGCAAGCATCTCTATGTGAGCTACGACGAGTACCATAACCTGATTGAAAAACTGGCCATCAAGATCCACCAGTCCGGCTGGCAGTTCGACACCATCCTGTGTCTGGCTCGCGGTGGCATGCGTCCCGGCGACATCCTTTCTCGCATTTTCGACAAGCCGCTGGCCATCATGTCCACCAGCTCCTACCGCGCCGACGCCGGCATGACGCAGGGCAACCTCGACATCGCCCGCTTCATCACCACGCCCAAGGGCGAAATCGCGGGCAAGGTGCTGCTGGTCGATGACCTGGCCGATTCCGGCCACACGCTCAACGCCGTGATCCACCAGCTCAAGAACAACTACAAACCCATCACCGAGCTGCGCAGCGCTGTGATCTGGACCAAGGGCGTGTCTACTTTTCAGCCTGATTATTCGGTTGAGTTGCTGCCCACCAATCCATGGATCCACCAGCCTTTTGAAGGCTACGACTCGCTGTCACCCGCGCAGTTGATGGCGAAGTGGAAGATCTAGAGGCGTCGGATATCTCCGTTTGACGCCCATCAGCGCCGCATGACGCAAAGTCCGCCGGTCTTGCCGTCCACTGACGGGCCGCAAAACTGGAGGTCACTTCAAACCGAAGCATCTGCTGGTTTGGCTGCTTGGATACTCCTCATTTTGGCGGTTCCGTTGATGATTTGCAGCGGCGGTTTCATCGCGTTTTTGGGTCGCCGGGCACCAGAGCCGTGGTTGTCATGGCTTCTCCTTTGCACCGGTACATTCATGATGGTTGGCACCGTATGGTGGATGCTATGGACTTCCCAGCATGGCAGTTTCAATTTTGACGTCAATCAAAAGACAAAGCGTATTCGCGATTGGAAAACATCTCTCTKTCTCGGGAGAAGCTTCGACGAATACGATTTCGATGAATTCCGTGCGGTTCGGTCGGTGCAAAGATTCGGGGACGACGATATATATTGGGTGGTGGTTGAGCTACTTTTCAAAACGACGAGACCAGCGCTTGAAGTAGGACGCTTTGGTGCGGTGGCCCGTGGCGAATCCCGCTGGCAGAGATGTGCCAACACATTTCGCGGGTTACGCACCGAAGGCCCGGAGAGTGCGGCCTTGCGCCACGAGTTGGTGAAGTTGATGGGCATCGCGGACGCGGGCTATTTCGACAAGGAGCGATAAGGTCCTTGCCGATGCTGCCCGGAGGGTTGTTTTCTGCTTGCCAATTCCATGTCCCCTGGATGGCCGAATTACCCCGAACGAGGGTTGAGCAGCGCTGGAAAACTGCCGTAATATCGCTGCATGAGCGATTCTCCATCCGACATTTCCACCACCCTGATCCACCACCCCTACAAGCCCCCCGCCGGGTTTGACGCCATACCGCCCGGGGTCTACAAGGCCTCCACCATTGCCTTTCCGACAGTCGCCGCGCTGCGCAGCCGCGACTGGAAGCACAAGACCGGCTACACCTACGGCCTGCACGGAACCCCCACCACCTTCACGCTGGAAGAGCGCATCGCCACCCTGGAAGGGGGCAAATACTGCACGCTGGTGCCCAGTGGCCTGGCGGCAGTGGTGCTGGTTGGCATGGCGCTGCTTAAGGCCGGCGACGAACTGCTGATTCCCGACAATGCCTACGGGCCGAACAAGAGCTTCGCGCAGGGCGAGCTGGCCGCCTGGGGCATCACCCACCGCTTTTACGACGCGATGAACCCGGCCGACCTGGCCGCCAAGCTGGGCCCCAAAACCCGGCTGGTGTGGATCGAAGCGCCGGGCTCCATCACGCTGGAGTTTCCCGACATGCCGGCGCTGGTCGCCACCATCAAGGCGCACCAGAATGCCCACCCCGCCGGCATCGTGACCGCGCTCGACAACAC
>NZ_JBFUCA010000066.1:0-22731 GCF_056405475.1 Polaromonas sp. P1_G4 | reverse complement strand
TGTCTGCGCCGAGGAGCGCAGGTTCAGGCGGATCAGGGATCGCGATTGTCTGAGCGAAGCGAGTTCGAGCGAGACCCCGCCTGAACCGAGCACCGCAGGTTGCCCGTAGCGCAGCGAAGGGACGCAGACAGCAGGGTCGCCTTTTCTTTTGCTTACTTTTCTTTTGGCGACCCAAAAGAAAAGTGAGTTGCCGCCGGGCAACCCCCGGCCAGCAAGCCTCAGCAAAAAGCGCCACGCCGGAGCAAGACCCGGCTGAATACCTCAGTCCCCCTGCGACCCCCGATGCGCCCACCCGGTAGTGTGCTTCTCAACATAGCTAAACAATTCATACATCGCCATAGCCATCGCCCCAATCACCACCAGCCCGGCAAAAGCCAACGCCAGCCGTTGTTGCGACCCGGCACTTTGCATGAGGTAGCCAATGCCTGAATCACCCGCCGTCATTTCAGCCAGCACGGTGCCGACAAAAGCCAGCGTGATCGCGACCTTGAGCGAGGCGAAGAAGTAGGGCATGGAACGCGGCAGGCCGACCTTGACCAGCACGTCCCAGCGTTTGGCGCCCAGCACGCGCAGCACGTCTTCGAGCTCGGGTTCCAGCGTGGCCAGGCCCGTGGCCATGTTCACGGTGATGGGGAAAAACGAAATCAGAAAAGCCGTGAGGATGCCGGGGCCCACGCCGATGCCGAACCAGACGATGAGGATGGGAACAATCGCGGCCTTGGGCACTGCGTTGAATGCCACCAACAGCGGATAGACCGCGGCATAGGCCAGCCGTGACGAGCCCACCAGAAAGCCCAGCAATACGCCGACCACGATGGACAGACCGAAACCCACCATCGTGACCCAGAAGGTTTTCCAGGCGGCCTCGGCGATCGGGCCGGCAAATTCAGCCATGGCCTGGGCAATGGCCAGCGGCGCGGGAAAGATGAACTCCGCTATTGAAAACCCGGCGCACACCGCCTGCCACAGTGCCACCACGGCTGCCAGTAACGCCCATGGCGCCCAGCGTTCGAGCTGTTTGTTGTTCATGTTCATACGGCGGCTCCGCCGCGCACCGCGCCGATGTGGCCGCGCAGCTCATGCACGATGTCGCTGAACTCGCGGGTGTAGGTCACTTCCAGGTCGCGCGGACGCGGCAGTTCAATCTCGCGCCGCACGACAAAGCGGCCGGGGCTTTTGCTCATCACATAGACGGTGTCGGCCAAAAAGACCGACTCGCGCAAATCATGCGTGACCAGGATCACGTTGAAGCGCTGCTCGGTCCAGAGGTCGCGCAGGATGCACCAGAGCTCTTCGCGCGTGAAGGCGTCGAGCGCGCCGAAGGGCTCGTCGAGCAGCAGCATTTTTGGCTCATGAATCAGCGCGCGGCAAATGCTGGCACGCTGTTGCATGCCGCCTGACAGCTGCCACGGAAATTTGTCCTCATAACCCGCCAGGCCAACCTTCTGCAGCAGCTTGCGCGCCCGCTCTTCGAACTCCTTGCGCCTGGCCTTGAACTGGCTGCGGTAAGGCTCGACGATTTCGAGCGGCAGCAGCACATTGCCGACGGTGGTGCGCCAGGGCAGCAGCGATGGCGCCTGGAAGGCCATACCGGAAATTTTCAGCGGACCGGTCACGGGCCGTCCGTCAATCAGGATGCTCCCGGCCGACGGCATCTTCAGGCCGGTGGCCAGCTTCATGAAAGTGGACTTGCCGCAACCCGACGGCCCGACGATGGCGATGAACTCGCCCTGCCGCACCTGCAGGTCTATGGCCTCAACGGAGAATTGCTTGCGCGCAAGCAATTCGTCGTTGTAGGCAAGCCAGACGTCGCGGAAGTCAACAAAAGGGCTGTCAGCGGTGGCGAGGGGCATGTTTTAGGTATGAAAACGGCTGTTGGCCCAATAGGGACGTGCGCAAGCAGCTATGAAAAGTGTAGCAATCCGGGCGGGCATGGTGCCAGGCACGGGGCCTGAAGCCAGGACTTATTTCTTCGGCAGCACATTCAGCTCGGCTGCCGTGGGCAGGAAGGAGCCGTTCCACACCGCGTCGGGGTTGACACGGGTCTTGGTGCCGAAAGCGTCCGACACCTGGGAGGCCATCAGCGAGAGGCGCGGCGCCTTGACCTGGCCGAAGCCCTCGGCGCGTGCGTCGGGGCTGTTGACGACGGTGTCGATGGCCAGGCGCAGGCGGCGCACTTCCAGCGGCACATTGATGATGCCGTCGCGCGCTTTCACGAATTCGATGGCGGCGGCCGGGTCGGCCACCACGTCTTTCACGCCCTTGGTAAAGGCCTGCAAAAACGCCTTGATGGCGGCCGGGTTTTCCTTGATGAGCTTGGGTGAGACGATCACCACGTTGCCGTAGTGCTTTACGCCGAAGTCGGCATAGGGCAGCACCACCACGTCTTCTGCCTTCACGCCGCGCGCTTCCAGGTTGAGCAACGAGGTGAAGGTAAAGCCGGTGATGGCGTCCACGTCGCCGCGGGCCAGCATGGTTTCGCGCAGCGGCGGGTCCATGGCTGTCCACTGGAAGCCGGTGATGTTGTTGGCCTTGGCAAAAATCGGGAAGGCGCGGCGGCCGGCGTCAAACACCGGCGCGCCCATTTTTTTGCCGTTCAGGTCGGCGGGCGTCTTGATGCCTGATTTTTTGAGTGCCATGACCGAGGCCGGCGTGTTGTTGTAGACCATCATCACGCCTACCGGCTTGTTGGGTGCGTCCGGGTTGTTGGCGTGAAACTCCATCACGGAGGCCATGTCGGCAAAACCCATGTCGTAGGTGCCCGAGGCGACACGGGTCACCGCCCCGCCCGAGCCATTGCCGGCGTCCACCGTCACGTCGAGCTTGTTGGCCTTGAAGTAACCCTTGGCCACCGGCGTGAGGAAGAGGGCGGACGGGCCTTCGAAGCGCCAGTCGAGCTGGAACTTGATCGGCGTGTTTTGCGCATGGGCGTTCAGGGCCGCCAGGGCGATCACCGCCCCGGTCATCCTGGCGACAAGGCTGGGAAGGGCAGATGCGGCAGGTGCACGATTTTTCATGGCGGGATTTTCTTGAAGGGGTTGCAAAAAGGGGAGACCGGCAGGCCAGCAATCAGCATAAGAACGCGGTGGCCGTGAAATCGAAGCGAACCTCAAAACGATACAGCAAAAACAGTGCCTGCCACGCTGTGAAGTAGAACTTTGGCATTGCCCCGGCAGTTCAGGCGGCTGGTGGGTCTTGCCGCCGGACGATGCGGATTGGCCTAAGAGCAACAACTGCCGCGTTCAGGCGCTGTCAGTTTTCGCACACTGGGATTACTCACAGGATGCATTTTGTGATGTTTTGRCATCCGTATTTTTTGGGCGCACGGCCTTGCCGGTCTTCCGCATATTGGCCGGCCTGACCGGGAAGATGCCCAGAGGCGGTTATTAAAAGGTGGCGTATTGCACGCCGTAGTCCCGGCCATCAACAAGTCTTTGGGCTGGGTTAAAGGCGTTACAGCTGTTTACGTTTGACCCGGACCGTTGCCATTGCTTGAAGCCGGGGCTCGCCGCGCAGGTGCCTTTGCCGGGGTTTACCTGTCAGCCCTGACAGGGCGGGTGCCATGAACTGCCTTTGACTATTTTTGCAGCCGGTCCATAGAGTGTATTTGCGTAGGTGACAAGGATTAAGCCGCAAGGCCGTGCAGTTCCGAAGCCTTGACAAAGCCTTGGGGCAGTAGCCGAAGTCATCCAGCAACGATGTACTGGGTCAGTGGGCTTTCCAAAACAAGGTTTTCATGAAAACACCTTCCTCGCAGCTTCGCCGTCAGATGTTGTCAATCCTGGGCCTGGGCGCCCTCGCWGGGGGTATGGGTGGGCCGGGTAGCGCCTGGGCCCAGGCTGCTGCTGCTGCCGCTGCCTCTGCTGCTAAAAAACCCGCAGGTGGCGCGAACTGGCGGTTGCTGGTCAATGAAGCGGTGGGGGGAGATACCAACTCATTTTTGCTGACCAACCGTTATCGCCCTGCCGCCGACTTCATCAGCGCCCAGCTCAAGGGGCGGCCTATCGTCGTGGAGCCCATGGTGGATATCAAGCGCTTCATGGCGGTGGCGCAAGGCGCCAGCAAGCCGGAGTTTGTCTTCGGAAAATCCGTCAACCAGCTGGCCAAGCTGGTGCGTGACAACGGCTACCAGCCGGTGGTGCGGCGCGCCGACCCCTACAAGGCGGCCTTCATCGTGGCCAAGGATTCGCCCATTAAAACCCTGGCGGATGCGGCTGATGCAAAAGTCATCATGCCCGACGAGTCTGCCGCCACCAGTGCGGTGGCCCTGGCGGAACTGCGGCGGCAAAAACTTGGGCAGGTCCGCGTGACACACGTTCGCTTCCAGGAAGAAGTCGCGCAGTTTGTGAAGTCCGGAATGGGCCAGATCGGCGTGGTCAATCCCACCATTGCCAAAAAGTGGGTGGAAGAGGGCGGGCGCGTGGTGGCTGAAACCCAGCCGGTGGTGAACTGGTCGGTGCTTGCCAGTCCCAGCCTGGCCGCGGACATGGTGCAGCAGCTGCGCGACGCGCTGCTGGCCACCAATTCAGAAAGCGCAGCAGTGATGGCTTCGATGGGCGTGAAGGCATGGGCCAGAGCTGAACGGAAGGACTACCTGGATTTGTTGGACTACACGAGGGAGTAAAAAATGGGTACGTTGATTCAAGCACGTCTGTTTTCACTTTCGCCATGGCGGGCCGGACTGCTGGCCGCCATATTGGCATTTTCCTGCGGCGTACAAGCCCAGGAAAAAAGGGCGATACCGCCCAACATCGCGCAGGCTGCGGCCGAAATTTCCGCAGAGCTCGCCAGCAGTTGCCCGCTGGCGCCGGCCGGTGACGTCAACGCTTACACCCAGTGCCGGCAAACACTGTTCGGGCCGAGCCAGCTGCGTGCACACGTGGCGCCCATCGTGCTATGGGGCCGGCAAAACAAAAAAGACAACGCCACGCTGCGCCAGACCAACCTGACCCAGTTCGCCCCTGACGCCTGGACCGGCATGTATGCGCCGCTCTTCATGTTCAACGGCCGGCATACCGTGGAGTGGGTGGCCGACGAGAAGATGTTCCTGGTGCGGCTTGAGGCGGCCTTTCGCAACCGCCTGCCGCCGGGCCAGTTTCCTTATCCGTTCTGGCACGACGAGGCCAAATGGGCGATGTACGAAAACGCCCGCAGCATGATGCTATGGATCAGCCCCGAAACAGGCGTCATCAAGGTGGCGCAGTTCACCGACGTGGCACCCACGCCGCTGTTGCAACCTGTGYAGACGGTGCAGCATGAAAAATACCAGGGCCCATGGCTCTGGACCGACGACAAAGGCCACACGCAACCGGCGGTGACGCTGTTCGACGGGTTGTACCGGCCGGAAAACCCGTATCTGGGTAACGTCGACAAACGCTACCGTGACCTGGCGCTGCAAATGCGCGAGTCGCAGTGTGTGAACTGCCATGTACCCAACAACCCCGACAAGATGAGCCGCCTGGTGCTGCTGTCGACGCCCGCGCACGCCGCTGCAGAGGTGGACCGGTTGATCAAGGCCGTGCGCGAGGACCGCATGCCGATGGACGAGTTCAGGTTGAGCTACGCGCTCTCGGAAGACAACAAGAAATGGCTGCTTGAGAGTGCACTGGCATTCAAGGCAACCTTGACAGCTGCCAGGCAATGGGAAGACGAGGCAGCGAAGAAGACCGTGCAATCTGCAATTAACCCTTTGAAGGTGATCAAATGAATACTCCGTTGCTGTCACAAGTTACCGGTCGCCGCGCGGTTCTTCGCGGTGTGGTGGGCACCGCGGTTGCCGTGGCCTGGCAGGGCTTTCCCATGGTCAGCTGGAGCCAGCAGGCGGCGGGCCAGCTGGCGGGCGTAGACCGCTGGAGGCTGCTGATCAATGAGGCGGTTACGGCAGACCTCAGTATTTCGATGCTGGCCCTGCGCTACCGGGGGCTGGCCGACTACCTGGGAGGGCAGATCCGCAACAAGCAGGTGGTGGTTGATCCGGTCATCGACATCCAGAACTTCGTGCGCCAGGCATCGTCAGAGCAAAAGCCCCTCATGGTGTTCGGAAAATCCGTCAACCAGCTGTCCAAGCTGGTTCGCGATGGAGGTTATCAACCCCTGGTGCGCAGGCCCGAGCCCTACCAGGCTGCCTTTATCGTGAAGAACAGCTCGCCCATCAACAACATCGGGCAACTGAGCGGCAAGAAGATCCTGATGCCCGACGAATCGTCCGCCACGGTGGCGGTCGCGCGTGCCGAGATGCGCCGCCTGAATGTGCGCGAACCCTATATTTCCTACACACGCTATCAGGATTCCGTGTCGGCACAGGTGGCGGCAGGCCTTGCCGAAGTGGGTGCGGTGAATCCGACCATCGCCAGGAAATGGCAAGAGGGCKGAGGCCGTGTCATTGGTGAAACCCAGCCCGTGGTGAACTGGTCGGTGCTGGCCGCCCCCGGCGTGCCAGCGGACATGATCAGCCGCCTGCAGGACTCCCTGCTGGCCATGAACAGCCAGTCGGCCAGCATCATGTCCGAGATCGGCGTCAAGCAGTGGGTCAAGGCCGAGCGCAAGGAATACCTTGCGTTGCTGGACTACACCCACGAGTAAGGGAAACGGCAGGCCTGGGTACTCCTTGCGGAGGCTGCCCAGGCTTGGTGTCCGGAGCCTGATTTGTTTTGGTTATCCGGCTGTAGCCATTGAAGGACGGGCGCAGCCAGCTATCAAATCGGGAGCGTTTTGTGCCGGACAGCTTTGCGCAGAGGCGGCTGTACCAGCTGCGACAGCGCGATACGCAGCCGTTCGTTACCGGGTGAGGTGCCCGGCGCCGATGAGCCCAAGGCGGCTTCGACGCTGCCGATGTGCGCGAGCATGCGTTCGCGGGCCAGGTCCAGCTGGCCTTTTTCGAGCGCGGCCACAATGCCGGCATGCTCCGCGCAGGATTGGCCGGCGTCGTGCTTGGACTGGTAGAGAGACGCCGCCAGCGTAGTGCGCGCGGTCAGGTCGCGCAGCACGTCGCACAGCAGCCGCTGGCCGAGGCATTCAGCCAGGCAAACATGGAAGTCGGCCAGTAAAAAGGCCCGGGTGGCGGCGTCGGCTTCTTCGATGGCCTGCTCCTCCTGGGCGATGTGCTGGCGCAGTTTGCGCAGGACCGACTGCAGCGGACGCCCGGCCTCGCGCAGGATGCCGGTTTCGATGATGCGCCGGGCTGAAAAAGCGTCCCGCGCTTCTTCGACGGAAGGCTCCACCACATACCAGCCCTTGCGGGTGCGCACCTCGACAAAGCCGCGTGCCTGCAACTGCATCAGCGCTTCGCGCACCAGGGTGCGGCTGACACCGAAGAGCTCTGCCAGCTCCTGCTCGCCGAGGCGTTCACCGGGCGCAAGTTTTTGCGCGAGGATGGATTCGACGACTTGCTGGGCGATCTGGACCTGGCTGATGCTCATATGTGCTGGGAAGTGTAGCGACCCCGGGGTGATTCAGCAGGCGGAGCGTTTGAAGAAAATCGACGGCAAGATGATGCGTTTTCTGGAGCGAGACCTCAGGCTTTGGCCGGAACGGCGCTCACTTCGATGTCCATGTCGTCTTCGGCMGGCGGCACATAGCGGTCGTCGAGTACCGCATGAGCCCGCTCGCGGTCGATGTCGCCCTCCCAGGCCGCCACCGCCACGGTGGCCACGCAGTTGCCGATCAGGTTGCCCAGGGCGCGGGCGATGCCCATGAACCAGTCCACCGACAGCACCAGCACCAGGCCGATCACAGGGATGGCGGGAATCGCCTGCAGCGTGGCGGCCAGCACCACGATGGCCGAGCCGGGCACGCCGTGCGCGCCTTTGGAGGTGACCAGCGAGATCGCCAGGATGGTCAGCAGGTCGGTCATCGAGATCGGCGTGTTGGTGGCCTGGGCGATGAAGACGGCGGCCAGCGTGATGTAGATCGAGAACGCGTCGAGGTTGAAGGAGTAGCCGGTCGGGATGACCAGGCCAACAGTCGAATCGCGGATGCCCATGCGCTTGAGCTTGGCCATGATTTGCGGCAGCACGCTGTCGGACGAAGTGGTGGCAAACACCACCATGAGTTCTTCGCGCAGGTATTTGAGCAGCTTGAAGAGGCTGAAGCCCGAAAAACGCATGATGCCGCCCAGCACGACCGTCACGAAAATGATCACTGCAGCGTAGAACAGCACGACCAGCATGCCCAGCTGCTTGAGCGAGCCGATGCCGTATTTGCCGACGGTGAAGGCGATGGCGCCCAGCACGCCCAGGGGCGCCAGCTTGATGATGATGCCCATGGTCTTGAAGAGTACGTGGGCCAGGTCGTCGATGAGGCCGACCACTTTCTCGCCCTTGCTGCCCAGCAGGGCCAGCGCGCAGCCGAACAGCACCGAGAACAGCAACACCTGCAGCACGTCGCCGTTGACGAAGGCGCTGATGGCCGTATTGGGAATCAGCTTCATCAGGAACTCCACCGTACCGCCGCCGGTGAGCTTGCCGGCGTTTTCGGCATAGGCGGCCATAGCCTTGGCGTCCAGCAGTTTCGGGTCGATGTTCATGCCCGCGCCGGGCTGAAACACAAAAGCCAGCACCAGGCCGATCACCAGGGCGATGGTGGTGACCACTTCGAAGTAGATCAGCGCCTTGACGCCGACGCGCCCGACCCGCTTCAAGTCGCCCGCGCCTGCAATGCCGTGAACGACCACGCAAAAGACGATCAGGGGAATCAGCATCTTGATCAGCTTGATGAAGCCGTCGCCAAGGGGCTTGAGCTTGACGGCCGTTTCGGGCCACAAAAAGCCGACGATCACGCCGACAAGGAGGGCCAGGAGCACCTGGCCGAACAGGGAGCGGAAAAACTTGGGCATGTCAGTCTCCGAAAGAGTAGTTATAGGCAGCAGGACGTCGCTGTGTTTTGCACGCAAATCTTGCATACAAGCAATGTAGGCAAGATTTTTGCCTGCTGTCACAGGGTTATCCCGGGGCGATTCCTGCTTATTCGGTTAAAGCTGATGCACCCGAAGTGCGAGGTGCGCTGCGAAGGGCCGCAAAAGCAAAACTCCCGCCGTGGCGGGAGTTTTCAGGGGATGGGGGCGGCGTGGTCAGGCCAGCAGGTCCCGCAGGGTCCGCGCAATCACCTTGGTGGCGCGGCGCAGGTCTTCGAGGTCCAGACGTTCGTCGGCCCGCTTGGCATGGGACTCCAGCACGGTGCGCGGCCCGGCGCCGTAAATGACGCCGGGAATGCCGGCCTCGGCGTACAGCCGCACATCGGTGTACAGCGGCGTGCCCATGGCCGGAATGGCCTGGCCAAAGAGCGCCTCGCCATGCTTCTGGATGGCCTCCACCAGGGGCTTGTTGCCCGCCAGCGGCCGCATCGAGTTGGCCAGCAGCAGGCGCTTGATGTCGACTGTGATGCCCTTGCAGCCAGCCGCCGCGTCGCCAATCACTTTGCGGATGTTGGCTTCGACCTCGGCGGGGTTCTCCTCGGGGATCATGCGGCGGTCCAGCTTGAACATCACCTTGCCGGGCACGACGTTGGTGTTGGTGCCGCCTTCGATGCGCCCCACGTTCAGGTAAGGGTGCTGGATGCCTTCGACCTTTGACGTCACCTGCTGGTAGAGCGCGTTCTGTGCATAGAGTGCATTGAGGATGTGCACCGCGCCCTGCAAGGCGTCGATGCCGGTGTCGGGAATGGCGGCATGCGCCATCTTGCCGTGCACCGTGACTTCCATCTGCAGGCAGCCGTTGTGCGCGGTGACGACCTCGTAAGAAAAGCCTGCCGCGATCAACAGGTCAGGCTTGGTAAGGCCTTTCTTGAGCAGCCAGCCCGGGCCCATTTCGCCGCCGAATTCCTCGTCGTAGGTGAAGTGCAACTCAACGCTGCCTTTGAGTGGTGCGTCCAGTGATTCGAGCGCGCGCACCGCAAAGGTGAAGCTTGCGAAATCGCATTTGCTGACAGCTGAGGCGCGGCCGTAAATTTTGCCGCCTTCAATCTCGCCGCCATAGGGATCTTTGGTCCAGCCTTCGCCGGGCGGCACCACGTCGCCGTGGGCGTTGAGGGCAATGGTCCTTCCTTTTTCCATTTCTTCGCCCTTGCCGCCATAGTGGCGGCGCACGATCAGGTTGGTGATGGACTCCATGCCGTAGCCGCGCACGTCGGCTTCGAATCTGTAGTGAGGGTCATTGTTGTTCAGGAGAGAGATTAGTGAGCAGATGCGCCAGGGCCTGGATCGCAAGTTCGATGTCGTCGCTGGTGGTGCTTTCCAGCGGGTTGTGGCTGATGCCGGAGTTCTGGCCCCGTACAAAAAGCATGGCCTGCGGCATCACCTTGTGCAGTTTCATCGCGTCATGGCCGGCACCGCTAGGCATGCGGTACAGAGGCACGCCCAGGCCTTGCACAGCGGCTTCCCAGCGCTGTTGCCAGGCAGGTGCGCTGGGTGCAGCGGCGGCGCGCTCGGTCAATTCGGTCGTGAAGTGCATACCGCGGCGCTCGCAAATGCTTTTGAGTTCGGCCAGCACGTCGGCCACCAGCGCGTCGCGCTGCGCATCGATGGGCGCGCGCAGGTCGAGCGAAAAGAGGCAGCGCCCGGGCACCACATTGATGGAGCCGCTGGGCACCTGCAGCATGCCGACCGTGCCGACGGAATTTCCGTCTTGCGCCGCGCGCCGTTCCACATACAGCAGTAGTTCGGCCGCGGCCGCTGCGGCGTCACGGCGGCGGGTCATGGGCGTGGTGCCGGCGTGGCTGGCCATGCCGGTGATCTCGCACAGATAGCGGACATTGCCGTTGATGGAGGTCACGATGCCCAGCGGCAGGTCGAGCTCGTTGAGTACCGGGCCTTGCTCGATATGCACCTCGATAAAGCCGAGGTAGTTGTCCGCGTCACGTTTGATCTTCGTGATGTCTTCGGGCTTGAGGCCAGCGTTGTGCATGGCCTCGCGCATGGTGATGCCGTCAGCGTCTTTCTGCTCCAGCCACTCGGGCTTGAAGTCACCGATCAGCGCGCCTGAACCCAAAAAGGTGGCTTTGTAGCGCTGGCCTTCTTCTTCGGCAAAGCCGACCACCTCAAAATTAAAGGGCAGGCGCTTGCCCTGGCGGTGCAGCTCGCGCACGCAGGCCATGGGCACAAAAATCCCGAGCCGGCCGTCATATTTGCCGCCGTTGCGCACGGTGTCGTAGTGGCTGCCAGTGAGCAGGGTCTTGGCGTTGGGCGTGGCGGCGTTGTAGATACCCACCACGTTGCCGACCGCGTCGATCTTCACCTCGTCAAAGCCGCAGTCCCGCATGGTGTTGCTGATGAAAGCCGCGCAGGCACGGTGCGCATCAGTGAGGTAGGTCACCGTGAGCTGGCCCTTTTCAAGATAGCCCGGATCGCTGTACTGCGAAAGGGTTTCCTGCCAGTCCCACACGTCGTTGCCCAGCGCAGGCGTGGCGGAGAACTTGTCGTTGAGCCGCAGTTCTACCACGCGGTGGATGTTGCGCAGGTTTTCCTGCAGCTCAAAGTCAGGGTGGTTTTGCAGGCGCCGCGCGAAGGTCTCGATGATCTGCTGCTTGCTCAAACCGTCACCGCGCGGGCCGCGCACCGCCAGTATGAAAGGAAAGCCGAACTTTGCGTTGTAGTCGGCATTGAGTTTTTGCAGGGTGGCGAACTCTTCGGACGTGCAGTCCGTGAGGCCGGCCTTGCCTTGCTCGTTGGCCGATTCCGCCGTCAGGCTTTTACTGACCATGGCTTTGCCGGCCAGTTCGGGGTGGGCCTGGATGAGCTTGACCTGCGCGTCCTTGCCGGCCTCGCGCAGTACTTGCGCCATGGTGTGCTTCAGGTGGGCGAGTGACTGGAAAGGGCGGGCGTCCAGCGCCTTTTCGGCAATCCAGGGGGAATGCTCATAGAGGCCGTCGAGCAGTTGCAGCGCTTCTGCGCGCGGTACGGCATTGACTTGTTCCAGCGTGATGGCCATGTTCAGCTTTCCTGCCGGGGCATGTAAGGATGGTTGGCCTGCCAGTGGCGCGCTATATCGATGCGGCGGCAGACCCAGACGCGCTCATGCTTTTGCACGTGGTCAAGAAAACGCTGCAGCGCCACGATGCGGCCCGGCCGGCCCAGCAGGCGGCAATGCATGCCGATGCTCAGCATCTTGGGCGACGCACTGCCTTCGGCATACAGCGCATCAAAACTGTCGCGCAGGTAGATGAAAAAATCATCGGCCTGCGAGAAGCCCTGCGGCAGGGAAAAGCGCATGTCGTTGGTGTCCAGCGTGTAAGGCACGACCAGGCGCGGCACGACTTTTCCGTCGGTGCGTTTCACCTCGGTCCAGAAGGGCAGGTCGTCGCCGTAGTAGTCGCTGTCGTATTCGAGCCGGCCGTCGTCGGCCACCAGCCGGCGCGTGTTGGGGCTGTCGCGGCCGGTGTACCAGCCCAGCGGACGTGTGCCGGTGAGCTTTTCGATCGCGTCCAGGCCCAGGCGCATGTGTTCGCGTTCGGTGGCTTCGTCGATCTGCTGGTAGTTGATCCAGCGCCAGCCGTGGCAGGCGATCTCGTGGCCGAGTTCAGTGAAGGCCGCGGCGACTTCGGGGTGGCGCTGCAGCGCCATGCCCACGCCGAACACCGTGAGCGGTAGTTTGCGCTTTTCAAACTCGCGCAGGATGCGCCATACGCCCACGCGTGAGCCGTATTCGTAAATGCCTTCCATGCTCAGGTGCCGGTCGGCAAAGCTGGGTGGATTGGCCATCTCGGACAAAAACTGTTCGGAGCCGGCGTCGCCGTGCAGCACCGAGTTTTCGCCGCCTTCCTCATAGTTGAGGACGAACTGCACGGCGATGCGTGCCCGCCCTGGCCAGTTGGCTTGTGGCGGGTTGCGGCCGTAGCCGATCAAATCTCTAGGGTAGCCAGTGTTCATATCCGTACTCATGACAGTGCCATGGAAATATCGTTCGTCGGTACCTTGCGGTCAAAGGAGAGGCTCTTCTCGACATGCAGCAGATGGTCATTCATGAGGCGTATGGCCAGCGCTTCGTTCCTGGCGGCCAGCGCCTTGACGATTTCGGCGTGCTCGTCGTTGGAGTGTTCGGCGGCGGTGGCGGTCTGGTACATCAGGGTGATGAGGGCGCAACGCGAGGTCAGCTCGCCAAGCATCTGGGCCAGCACTTCATTGCCCATGAGCTCGGCTATGCGCACATGAAAGTCGCCCAGCAACTCCGTCCGGCCCGAAACGTCCCCGAGGTCGACCGCCGACTTTTCCCGCGCGACGTGTTCTTTCAGCGCCTTGATTTTGGCAGGGGTGACTTCGCGCACAAAGGCCCGCGTCATCTCGGCTTCGAGCATGCGGCGCACGGCAAACACCTGGCGCGCTTCCATCACGGACGGTGCAGCCACGAAAGCACCGCGCGCCGGCTCCAGGCGGATCAGGCGGTTTTGCGAGAGCTGGAACAATGCCTGCCGCACCAGCGTGCGCGAGACGCCGAAATGGTCGGCCAGTTTTTGTTCGGCCAGCTTGGTGCCCGGGTGCAGCCTGTGCTCCACAATGGCCTTGGTCAGGGCTTCGACGATGGTGTGCGTGGTTGACGATTCCATCAGTCGATAATAGCCGGAATGTCGAAAAGTGTATACACTTTTGGTAAACCGAAATTGAAAAACAATCTTCAGGGACTGCCATGGGCTTGAGCACACATGTACTGGACACCATGCACGGCACGCCGGCAGGCGGCATGAAGGCGTCGCTCTACACCACGCATGCGGGTCAGGCGACGCTGGTGAAGCACTTCATCCTCAATGAAGATGGGCGCAATCCCGATGGACTGCTATACGACAGCGCTAATCTGAAAGCCGGCACCTACCGGCTCGTGTTCGAGGTGGCGGCCTACTTCAAGGCGCGCGGCGTGAAATTGCCCGAGCCGGCTTTCCTGGACCAGGTGACGCTGGACTTCGGTGTGGCTGATCCGGGCTTGCATTATCACGTGCCCCTGCTGGTCAGCCCCTGGAGTTATTCCACCTACCGCGGTAGCTGAGCGGCGGCAAGCCAGACCGTGTCATGGCGCCGTCATCCGGGGCGGCGACAATCAGCGGTTTGTGCAACTTTCTTCCCCCTCCTCCATGAACGTCAAGCCCATGACCCTGAGCCGCCGCCAGGCCCTGCTGCTGTCCGCAGGCACCGCCGCCAGCCTCGTGGCTCCAGCCGTATTGGCACAAGGCCCTTCAGCGGGTTCTGCCGGCTCACCGGCCTCGGCCGCATCCGTTCCCGCCGGCATCTATCCTGAGCGCGCCGTCAAGATCGTCGTGCCTTTTGCCCCCGGCGCCGGCACCGACGCCATGGCACGACTGATTGCGCAAAAACTCGGCGAAACCATGAACGCCACCTTTGTAGTGGACAACCGTGCGGGCGCCTCGGGCGCCATCGGCACGCAGTACGTGGCGCAGTCCCCGGCCGACGGCTACACGCTGCTGCTGGTGGCCTCGCCCTTCACCACCGTGGCGGCCTCTTTGCCCAGCGCCAATTACGACCCGCTGCGCCAGTTCACGCCGGTGGGCATGATCGCCAGCGGCCCACTGGTCTGGGCTGCCAACACCAAGCTGCCGGCGAACACCATGAAAGAGCTGGTCACGCTGGCCCGGCAAAAGCCCGGTGCGCTGAACTACGGCTCGGCCGGGGCGGGCGGTGTCAACCACCTCGTGCTTGAGTTGCTGAAGGCCCGTACCGGTACTTTCATCACGCACATTCCTTACCGCGGTGTGGCGCCTGCCACCATGGACATGATCGGCGGCCAGATCCAGCTGATCACGGGCACCATCCCGGCCCTGCTGCCTTTCATCAAAAACGGCAGCATCAAGCCTTTGGCCGTAACGAGTGCCAAACGCTCAAGTGCCTTGCCCGACGTGCCCAGCATGACGGAAGCCGGCCTGGCAGGCATTGATGTGGTCAACTACTTTGCGTTGATGGCCCCCACCGGCACACCGCCCGCCATCGTCAACGCACTGAACGCTGCCATCAACAAGGTCGTGGCTTTGCCCGAGGTGGTGGCGCGGTTCAAGGCCGACGCCGTGGAAGCCGCACCCGGCTCGCCCGCATTGCTCGGCCACTTCATCGAAGCCGACTACCGCGCCTGGCGCAACGTCGTTAAAACCCAAAATCTGAAAATAGAGTGACCGCTAGTCGCTCTTGACGGCAGCGCTCAAAGCGCGATGCGAAGCGAGCCAACCAAGGCCAGCACGAGCCGTAGGACCGGCTTTGCCGGACTGCAGGCGGGYGGCCCCCTCGGGGGGCAGGGAGCTACACGAAGTGAGCGACCGTGGGGGCTAGTCTTGTCCTTCTGTGAGCGTGTCGAGCTGGAATTTGCCGCTCTTGTGCCAAAGCCAGGTATCGGTGTAGACCACCTTGCCCATGCGCGTAGGCGCCGGGAAGGGGGACGCCTGCTGGATGGTGCGTTCGATCTCCGCCATCACTTCGGGTGCATGGCGCGGTGCGCGCATCCAGTCCAGACGGGTGACGCGGCCGACCCGGTCGATTTCCACATTCAGCACGCCCACGGCATACAGCAGCGGTGGCATGCGGCCTTTGTAGATACGGTCGGAATTGAGGCCGTAGATATGCGTGGCACCGTCTTCCCGATAGGCACGCGGCGTGGTCGCCCCTGAGCTTCTGGCCGAACCTTGCGGGCCGGCGATCGGCCCGATCACTGGAGAGGGGTCTGGGGCTTTGGGTGTGGCGGGCGCAGGTTCCGGCGCGGTCTTGCAGGCACTGACGACGGCGGCAGCTGCTGCTGAAAGCAGGGCCACCAGCCAGAAGCGGCGCGGTGTGGAGTGGGGCATGTCTTGTCTCATCGTGCTTGCCTTTGCCGGCTTTTTGAACGGCCGGCTCATTGGATTCCTGATATACCTGCCATCATGCCCGGGAACTGCCCGGCGCCAAGGTAGTGCTAAGGTGGCAGTCAAGGCATTTTGCCCAATATTTCAACCCTCCAACCGCCAAGTCGTCACCAATGGTTTCCAGTGTCTCCAGTCTGCAACTTGAAGACTTCCTGACCCGCCTGGCCTCGGCGCCGGCGGTGCTGGTGGAGGTGGCAGAGGCGCACGGCTCGGTGCCTCGCGAGGCGGGAACCTGGATGGCGGTCTTTCCCGATGCGCTGGTGGGCACCATAGGCGGCGGCCACCTGGAATACGATGCCATCACCAGGGCGCGTGCGCTGCTCGCGGGTGACGCCGCCGGGCGTCAGGCGACAACACTGCGCGTAGCGCTGGGCCCGTCGCTGGGCCAGTGCTGCGGCGGCGTGGTGGCGTTGCGCTTTGAATGCGTCAGCGCGGGCGACACACCGGCGCTAGCCGTGCGATTGGGCCAGGCCGAGTTGACGCCGGTGGCGCTGTTCGGCGGCGGCCACGTCGGCCACGCGCTGGTGCGGGTGCTCGCCCCCTTGCCGTTTTCACTCAGCTGGATAGACAGCCGCGACGGCGTGTTCCCCGCCAGCGTGCCGCCGCGCGTGGTGGCCGAACATTCCGATCCCGTACAAGCCGCCGTGCCTGGCCTGGCGCCGCAGTCCCGCGTGCTCATCATGAGCTTCAGCCATGCGGAAGACCTCGACATCGTGGCTGCCTGCCTGCTGCGCCAGCGCGAGAAATCCGATTTACCCTACATCGGCTTGATCGGCAGCAAGACCAAATGGGCGGCATTCCGCCACCGCCTGGAAGCCCGGGGCTTCGCCGCGAGCGAGCTGGCGCAAGTGACGTGCCCCATCGGCGTGCCCGGCATTACTGGCAAGGAGCCGGAAGTCATCGCCGTGGCGGTAGCGGCCCAGCTGTTGCAAACCATCAACGCGGGTTGAGCGCGGCGCAGAAATTTTTCGGAGCTGAAGCCAAACTCTATAAACTTGGTGCGTCAGGCCGCAGCGGAGCCGGGAAGCCGGAGCTAACTTCAAGTTAGCGCCAGCTTCTTTTGTTCGCGGCCTTGTTTCTGCTTACAGCGCCCGCAGTGGTGAGCAGGTTGCACAAGGCAGCGCCCTCGCGTGCTGCATAGGTTGAGAGATATGGAAAACTACCTTCTCGACTGGGCCAACCTGCTGCTGCGCTGGGTCCATGTCATCACCGCCATCGCCTGGGTGGGTTCCTCGTTTTATTTTGTCTTTCTCGACAGCAGCCTCACGCCGCCCGAGGACGAAGACCTCAAAAAGCAGGGCGTGAGCGGCGAGCTCTGGGCCGTGCACGGCGGCGGTTTTTACCACCCCGTCAAATTCGCTGTCAAGCCGCCGCAACTGCCGGCGCACCTGCACTGGTTTTACTGGGAAAGCTACAGCACCTGGCTGTCGGGCTTTGCGCTGTTCACGATCTCCTATTTGTGGAACGCCGGCACCTACCTTGTCGACAAATCGCTGATGAACTGGTCGTCCGGCGCGGCCGGTGCGGTAGCGCTGTCCTTCTTTGTAATTTTCTGGATGCTGTACGACGGCATCTGCCAGATTTTCGGAAAATGGAAAAACGGCGACGCCATCGTCGGCGCGCTGGTGGCGGTGCTGGTGTGCGCAGCCTCCTGGCTGGCCTGCCACTGGTTTGCCGGGCGCGCGGCCTTCTTGCTGGTAGGCGCCATGATGGCCACCGCCATGAGTGCCAATGTGTTCTTCTGGATCATCCCCGGTCAGCGCAAGGTCGTGGCCGCCATCAAGGCCGGCGAGCCGGTCGATGCGGTGCACGGCCAGCGCGGCAAACAGCGCAGCGTGCACAACACTTACTTCACGCTGCCGGTGCTCTTCGCCATGCTCAGCAACCACTACAGCTTCACCTGGAGCCATCCGCAAAACTGGCTGGTGCTGATCCTGATGATGCTGGCCGGCGCCGCCATACGCCAGTTTTTTGTGCTGCGCCACGGCTACAAACTGGGCCGCAACCGCCACCCGTTGCCGTATGCGCTGGTGGGCGTGGCTGTCATCGCTGCCGTGATCGTCTGGATGAAACCTCCTGCCGCTGTGGTCACTATCAATTCAGTAGCTGGTGGCGCACATCCAGTGGGCGCCTCTGGCCAAAATAGCTTTCAACAAGTGCAGGCCATCATGGCCCAGCGCTGCTACCTGTGCCACGGCGCGCAGGTGCAGATGAAAAACGTGCGGCTTGATTCGCCCGAAGCATTGAAGCGCCATGCGACGCAGGTCTACCAGCAGGCGGTGGTCACACGGCTGATGCCCATGAACAATGCCACGGGCATCACCGAGGCCGAGCGGCAGGTGATCAGGCAGTGGTTCGATGCGGGCGCCAAAACGGAGTAAGCCGAGTAAACCGAGTAAGCCGGGCAAGCCTTACCAGTTGCCGGCCAGCCCCGCGGCGCGTGTGGACGGCTTGCTGAAATGCTGGGCCAGGAAATCCACAAAAGCCCTGACCCGCACCGAATGCTGATGCCGGGCCGGGTACACCGCATGGATGTCGGCTGCCGGTGTGCGGTAGTTCTCGAGCACCTGCACCAGCCTGCCGCTGCGCAGGTATTTGGCGATGTCCCATTCGGCGCGCATCAAAATGCCGTGACCGTCGAGGGCCCAGTTCACCGCAATCTCGCCGTCGCTGGTGCTGAGGTTGCCGTGCACCTTGATGGCCTGCGTGTGCTTGCCGGAAGCCAGGCGCCACATGCCGTAGGCCTCGTCGCCCTGGCGTATGCCGATGCAGTTGTGCTGCGCCAGGTCATGCGGCACCCTGGGCGTGCCGTGGCGGGCCAGATAGGCCGGTGAAGCGCAGAGCAGGCGGCGATTCGGTGCGATCAGCCGCGCAATCACGCGGGCGTCCGGCGGTTCACCGAAACGGACACAAACATCGAAGGCGTCTTCAGTCAGCGGCGGCGGATTGACCGTGAGCTGCAACTGCACTTCTACCCCGGGATGGGCTTTCACGAAACGCGAGATCAGCGGCGCCACATGGCTGCGGCCGAAGCCCACGGTGGCGTTCAYGCGCAGCAGGCCCTTGGGCGCCGCCACGGCACTGGACACCTGCTGCTCCATGTCGTCAATGTCGGCCAGGATGCGGCGCGCGTGCGTGAGGTAAATCTCGCCTTCCTGCGTGAGGCTGGCGCGCCGCGTGGTGCGGCTCAGCAACTGCACCCCCAGCCTGGCCTCCATCTGCGCGAGCCGCTTGCTGATGGCTGCCGTGCTGACGCCGAGCTCGCGCGCCGTGGCCGACAAGCTGCCGTAGCGCGCCAGCAGGCTGAAAAAAGCCATCTCCGAGGGGGCTGCGTTGACTGGAATCATTCGTAACCTGTGGTTAACAGTAATCTTACTTTAGGGGGTTTTATTGTCTGTGCCAATCGTTACAGTGAGCAGATCACAACCGAGAAAACAGAGGAACCGACATGAAGACCTACAAGATCGCCTGCATCCCCGGCGACGGCATTGGCAAGGAAGTCATACCGGCCGGCCAGCAGGTGCTGCAGGCCCTGGCCGCCGCGCAAAAGAATTTCGACTTCAGCTTCAGTGCTTTTGATTGGGGCGGCGACTACTATCGCCGGCACGGCATGATGATGCCGGAGGATGGCCTGGACGCGCTGCGCGACAAAGACGCCATCCTGTTTGGCTCGGCCGGCGACCCGCACATTCCCGACCACATCACGCTTTGGGGCTTGCGCCTCAAAATTTGCCAGGGCTTCGACCAGTACGCCAATGTGCGGCCCACGCGCATCCTGCCCGGCATCGACGCGCCGCTCAAGCGCTGCACACCGGAGCAGCTCAACTGGGTGATCGTGCGCGAGAACTCCGAAGGCGAGTATTCAGGTGTGGGCGGGCGCGCCCACCAGGGCCACCCGATCGAAGTGGCCACCGATGTGTCGATGATGACCCGCGCCGGCGTCGAGCGCATCATGCGCTTTGCCTTCAGGCTCGCCCAGTCCCGCCCGCGCAAGCTGCTGACCGTGGTCACCAAGTCCAACGCCCAGCGCCATGCCATGGTGATGTGGGACGAGATCGCGCTGCAGATCAGCCGGGAGTTTCCGGACGTGACCTGGGACAAGGAACTGGTCGACGCCTGCACGGCCCGCATGGTCAACCGCCCCGCTTCGCTCGATACCGTGGTCGCCACCAACCTGCATGCCGATATCCTGAGCGACCTGGCGGCCGCGCTGGCCGGCAGCCTGGGCATTGCACCGACGGGCAATATCGACCCCGAGCGCCGCTACCCGAGCATGTTCGAGCCGATTCACGGCTCGGCCTTTGACATCATGGGAAAAGGTCTGGCGAACCCTATTGGCACTTTCTGGAGTTGTGTCATGCTGCTGGAGCACCTGGGCGAAACCGGTGCGGCCGCGGTGTTGATGGCCGCAATCGAAAAGGCGACCGCCAGCGCTGCGCTGCACACGCGCGACCTGGGCGGCAGCGCCACAACGGCGCAGGTCACCCAGGCCGTCTGTGCAGAGGTCGGCAGGCAGCGACTACTGCAGGCCGCTTGAGCCTTTCAGTGAAAGCCGGTGCAACCAGGCTACGCATGCCGGCGAGTTTTCCGCTTCAGAAACATTCAGGAGACACACCATGAAAGTTGAAGTGAAAAAGTGGATGGGCATTTTCTGCATGGCCGCAGTGCCCGCCGCCATGGCGCAGACTGCCGCGCCCGCAGCGGGTGTGGTGTGCCCCGACAGGAACGTGCTGTACTGGCAGGCCTTTCCACCGGGTGGTGAGTCGGACCTGTCGGCGCGCCACCAGCAGGTCGTGCTCAAGAAAAAATGCCCGGCCGTCGACACCATCATCCAGTACAAGGCGGGCGCCGGCGGCGGCCTGATGTGGGGCCAGATGAACAACCTGCCGGGCGACGGCCTCAATGTAGTGGGCATCAACCTGCCGCACATCGTGTTCCAGCCCATCGAGGGCGAGGTGCAGTACAAAACTGCCGACATCGTGCCGGTGTTCTGGTTCCACTACACCCCCGACGTGCTGGTGGTGCCCGAGAAAAGCCCTATCAAAACGTTTGCGGACTTCATCGCCGCAGCCAAAAAAGACCCCGGCAAGCTGAACCTGGGAGGCTCAGGGCTGAACTCCGCCAACCATGCGGCGCATGAGCGGCTCAACGCGGCTTTCGGCGTCAAGAGCACCTATGTGCCCTACAAGGGCACCGGGGACATGACGATGGCCGTGATCGGCTCGCAGGTCGACGGTGCGATGACCTACACGCCGTTTGCCATCGGCAACAAGGGCAGGGTGCGCCCGCTGGCAGTCGCCATGGAAAAGCGCCACCCGATGATGCCCGACGTGCCTACCTTCAGGGAGCTTGGTGTGGACTGGGTGGACGGCGCCTACCGCGGCATTGGCGTGCCCAAATCCACCCCGCTGGAAGCGCGCAAGCGGCTGTCCGACATGTGGGCCGTGCTGAACAACGATCCCGAGATGAAGGAGCTTGCCGCCAAAAACGGCTTTGAGCTCGTCAACGTGGGCCAGGAGCAGATGGACGGCTTCATGAAGGAGCGCATCCGTATCTACACCGAAGGTGCGAAGCGCCTGGGCCTGGGGAAAAAGTAGCTCCCGGCGCCGGTCGGTTATGGCTTCAACTCCAATGCCGGATCTTTACCGTGAGATGAAAGTCCTGTTGGGGCCTCAAGACCGGGGCCTCAGTGGAGGCTGGTGGTGTTGGAAAGAAGGTTCAACACCACCACGCCGGCAATGATGAGCGCCATCCCCACCATGCCCCAGAGGTCAATCTTCTGCTGGTGAACGAAGAAACTGGTGATGCTGATCAGCACAATGCCCAGGCCCGACCATATGGCGTAGGTCACGCCGGTGGGGATGGACTTCATCGTCACCGTGAGGAGATACAGCGCGGTGCCATAACCCGCGATGCTGATCAACGAGGGCACCAGGCGCGTGAAACTGTCGCTGGACTTGAGTGCCGTGGTGGCAATGACTTCGGCAACGATGGCGATGCCCAGGGCCAGGTAGGCGTTCATGAGACTCTTCTTTCTGCTTCGGTGGATGATGGCTCATTCTAGGAAACTGCCTTTCCGGCGAAATCCCAAACCATCCCGCGTTTCCGGGTTACTGCCCGGTTACCACGGCACAATCCGGGGTGGAGACATTTCAATGACTGCAGCCAAGACACCTACCCCCGGCACGCCCATCCCGGACGCCGCCACCCAGCCGCGCCAGTTCCTCGAGCACCTGTACGCCGCCGCCGTTGCGCGCGCGCTGCCGCTTGAGAACACCGCACGCTACCTGCCCAAACCGCCCACCCCCGAAAGCGGCGGCCGCACCATCGTGATCGGTGCGGGCAAGGCCGGCGGTTCCATGGCGCAGGCGGTGGAGGCACTGTGGCCCGCCGACGCGCCGCTTGAAGGCCTGGTTGTGACCCGCTACCACCACATTCCGCCGCGCCCCGAGGGACTGAAACAGCGCATCGAGGTTGTCGAAGCCGCGCACCCGGTGCCGGACGCGGCAGGGCTGGAAGCTGCACAGCGCATCCTGGCCATGGTGCAGGGGCTGGGCAAAAACGACCTGGTGCTGTGCCTGATCTCGGGGGGCGGCTCGGCGTTGCTGACCTTGCCGGCCGAAGGCTTGACGCTGGAAGACAAGCAGCGTATCAACAAGGCGCTGCTCAACAGCGGCGCCAATATTTCCGAGATGAACTGCGTGCGCAAACATCTCTCGCGCATCAAGGGCGGCCGCCTGGCCGCAGCCTGCGCGCCGGCGCGTGTGGTGACGCTGACCATCAGCGACGTGCCGGGAGACGATCCGTCCATCATCGCCAGCGGCCCTACTGTGGCTGACGCCACCAGGTGCGCCGAGGCGGTGGCCATCCTGCAGCGCTACGGCATTGAAGTGCCCGGCGCCATCATCA
>NZ_JBFUCA010000065.1:0-12625 GCF_056405475.1 Polaromonas sp. P1_G4 | reverse complement strand
GGGACGCATCGCCCATGGTCAGGCGCATGGGGCCGCTGTACGGAAAATACATGGCCGATCCGACCACACGCGAAGAACTGCTGACCATTATTGCCAAGTGAGCAAGCTGAATACCGTCATGTTGCTTGATCCCGCGCGGTTTGTGCGCGAGATCGACGGCAAGTCCGTCGGGTTGTTCACGCTGCGCAACCGGCAGGGAATGACGGTTTGCGTGACCAACTACGGCGCCAAGATCGAGCAGATTCTGGTGCCCGGCCGCGATGGACATTTTGGCGACGTGGTGCTGGGCTACGACAGCATCGACGGCGTGATCGGCGGAGCGCCTTCAGTGGGTGCCTTCATCGGGCGCTACGCAGGCCGTATTGACCATGCGCGCTTCACGCTGGGTGGCAAGGAGCATGTGCTGACCGCCAACAACGGTCCCCACTGCTTGCACGGCGGCGTGAAAGGCTCGCGTTTTCGGGTATTCGATGCGGTGCAGTGCAGCGATTCCAGCGTTGAAATGCGTTATGTGTTTGCCGACGGGGAAGAGGGCTTTCCGGGCACGATGGCGCTGCGCCTGACCTACAGCGTGACCGAGGCGAACGAGCTGGTGCTCGACTACGAGGCGCTCGCGCTGGATGCCCCCACGGTAGCCAATTTCACCACGCATGCTTTTTTCAATCTCGAAGGCGTGGGAAGTCGTAACGCGCTGGAGCATGAGGTCACGATTTACGCCGACCGCTATTTCGAGATGGCGCCCGATCTCATCGCCACGGGCAGGTTGCTGCCGGTGGAAGGAACGCCGTTTGATTTGCGCAAGCCGGTCGTGCTGAACAAGCGCGTGCGCGGCCCGCAAGCCGAGGCCGGTATCGGCCTCGTCGCCGGGTATGACGACTGTTTTGAGATTGACCGCTCTGCCGCCAGTGATGAAGATCTGGCGCTATGCGCGCGCGTGAGTGCACCCATTAGCGGGCGGGTGATGGAAGTCTGGTCGACCGAACCCACCATGCAGTTCTACACCGGTCTTGTGGCAGGCGAGCCGCTGGCCGGCGGTCCGGGCAAGGGCGGCAGGCAATACGTGCAGCAGCAAAGCCTGTGCTTTGAGCCGCAAGGGTACCCCAATGCACCCAATGTGCCGGCATTTCCTTCCGCCGTGCATGAGCTGGGACAAAGCCGCCAGGGCCGCACGCTCTACCGCTTCAGCACTTCCTAGGCAAGTGCGTTCCGCATGTCAAAATGCTCCGGCAACAAGCTAGGAGCTGAGCATGCGATGGTGGAAACTGGCGTGGATGTTTGGGATGGTGTGGGCGGCGCAGACGACCGGCATGCCCGCATGGGCGCAGCAGCCCGAGCGCGTGCCGCCGCAGATCGTCAAACTGCCTCTGCTGATCGACGGTAAACAGTATGAGGTTGTCACCCATCTCTACAAGCCCGCTGGCGAAGGTCCGTTTCCGCTGGTGATCTTTTCCCACGGGCGGGCGCCGTCGCGCGTTGACAGGGCCAAGCTTGAGTATCCGGTGCTGGTCGGGCACGCCAACTACTGGCTTCGCAAGGGTGTTGCCGTGGTTGCCCCGGTACGGCCGGGATACGGGGATACCGGGGGCACCGACAGGGAGGACTCCGGCATCCGGTGGAGCGGCAAGGTTTGCACCGGCGACCCCGACTTCACGCGTGTGGCCAGCCACGCGGGCCAGACAGTAGTCGCGTTGCACCAATGGGCGCTGCAGCAGCCCTGGGTGCGCAAGGACAGGGTGCTGCTCGAAGGGCAGTCGGTGGGCGGAATGACGACGGTGTCGGTCGCGGCGCTCAATCTGCCGGGCGTCGTCGGCGCCGTCAATTTCGCGGGCGGCTCCGGCGGTAATCCGGAAGACTCCCCGGCCAGGAGTTGCAAGCCCGAGAACATGGGTAAAACCTATGGCGAGCTCGGCAAGCTGGTCAAGGTGCCCAACCTGTGGCTCTACGCCGAGAATGACCAGTTCTGGGGAGCCGAGGCGCCCCGCGGATGGCACGAGGCTTTTAGTGCCGGTGGCAGCGATACACAGTTCATCCAGACCGGCCCGGTTCAGGGACATGACGGGCATTTGCTGCTGACCTACGGCGGAAAAATGTGGTCGGTGCCGCTGGATGCGTTCGTGCGCAAGGTGGGACTGACGGCGCCCTGAGTTTTGATCGGGCATAAAAAAGCCCGGAACCCTGCGGGGCCGGGCTCATCAAGTCCCTGACTTGCCCATGGAATAAGTTCGGATTTCCTGGCAGAGGTCTTCAAGCGCAGTGACCATGGGGATGTCGTAGTGTGCACACACGATGTCCACATTTCCCTTTCGCCAGTAGCCCGGAGGGCAACAGACCACCGCCTTTCTTTCGCGAGCCGCGAGGCCGAGTTCCAGCAAAGTGACGGGAGCCTGGGATTGCGGGGCAAAGTAAAACGCCACCATCCCCGCGGCTTCCATCGCGCTCAATTCCCATTCGACCTGCTCACGAAACGGTGGAAAGTCGGCTTGCGCCTGCCAGCTTGAATCCCACTGGGCCCGGCGAGGGTTGAGCAAGGTTCCTGGACAGTCCGCCAGAGACAATGCCAGCTCCGCTTGCCAGTCAACGCTTTTTCCCAAGTCGATGGACCCCGCCAGGAACACGGCTTTGTCAAAAGACAGCGTGGAAAGACGAGTGGGTGGCAGGACAAGCTGCATTTCTCAAATGCGCTCGGTCAGCGTGAAGAAGAAATCCAGCATGTGGAAGTGATCGTCATGAAACCGGTCCTCCATGGAGGTCAATTGATTGACTGGAATCCATTCAGCCGCCGCCGCGTCGTCGGCCGCCTGGATTTCCGGCAGGTGACGCGAGCCCAGATCAAAGAAGTGGGCATGGGTGATCACGCGGCCGCGCAAGCTGCGATCCGGATGGTCAAACACGTGGACTGCTTTCAAGGCGTTTTTCATATCGCCTTCCAGCAAGCGCATCTGGGTTTCTTCTTCCAGCTCGCGCAAGGCTGACTGATACACCGTTTCCCGCTGCTCAATGAATCCGCCCGGCACGGCAAACAAGCCCTTGCCGGGAGAACGTCCGCGCTGTATCAGCAATACCCGGTCACTGCATTTCACGACCGCATCCACCGTCACAAAAACCGGCGCATAGGGAGAGCCGGCCCACTTCGCCTTTTCCTGCCTGAGGCTCTCCCATTCCTGTGCGAGTTCAGGAAAGTAAGGCAAGGCCGCCCAGGTGCGAAGAAATGCGATGGTGCTGGCCGGCGCCTGACTCACTAATGCGGCGAGTGCCGGTTCCAGCGCCGCGCCGGCATTGCCAAAGTAAGCGTCACGCAATGCGCTGGCATCGATCCTGCCTTGCGATTCGACGGTATCAAGTGTCCAGCCGGGGAAATTCTTCAAATACTCGCTGGTCGCATCTTTAAAGTGCCCGACGAGCACAAAGGATGTCCCGGATTTCTCGCCCACCAGCTCCGCCACGCCGTGCTTGACCGCCGATACCCAGCGTTCCTGGTCATAGTAGTCACGCACAGGCAGAAACCGGATTCTGTCCCGGTCGGACTCAGGCAGGGCCAGGCGGATCATTTCCGCCCGCTCTTGCCAGGTGAACGGGTTCTTGGGCGTGCGGGCCTGGTAGGCCGAGCCAAGTACGACGATGCACAGCGGCGCCGCTTCCAGGGCCCGGCGCAGCAGCGCAAGCTGCCCGTTGTGAAAGATCTGGAACCTCCCGATATAAATCGAGACGTCGTGTTTTTTAGGGTTTGATGTCATGAGAGCCTATTGAAATTTGGCGGCAATCGGCATCTGGCGACCGGAGCCGAAGGCGCGCGCGCGCAGACGGATGATGGGGGGGGCCTGCCGGCGCTTGTACTCGTTGCGGGCGATCATGCCCTTGATACGTTCGATCATTGCGAGACTCTCGGGCTGCCGGCGCAGTTGCGCGACGAAAGCGGACGCTTTCTCGTACTCCCACCCGGCCAGCCGCCGGCCTTCGATCAGGAGCTTGAGCACCTCGTCGAGCACCGGGTAAGGTGGCAGGCTGTCCACGTCCTTCTGATCGGGCGCCAGCTCCGCGGAGGGGGCTTTGTCGATGATGGCCTGAGGGATGATTTCTTTGCCTGCGACTTCGTTGAGGTAACTTGACAGGGCGAACACCTCGGTTTTGTAAAGGTCGCCGATCAGGCCCAAGCCGCCGTTGGTGTCGCCATACAGCGTGCAGTAGCCGACCGAGATCTCGGACTTGTTGCCCGTGGTCAGCAGCAGATGCCCGAAGCTGTTGGAGTATTCCATCAGGATGGTGCCGCGTGCACGGGCCTGAAGATTCTCCAGAGCAATACCGTGCAGCGGCTGGCTGAAGGCGGCTTCAAATCCACCGGAAAATTCGTTCACGATGTCGGCGATCGGATGGTGAAGCAGCTCCACCCCCAGATTGCGGCAAAGGACTTCAGAATCATCGACCGAGCCGGCCGACGAAAACCGCGAGGGCATGGTGATGGCCGTCACATTGGATGGGCCCAGGGCCTCGGCGGCCAGCGCCAGCGTCAGCGCCGAATCAATACCGCCGGACGATCCGATCACCGCGCGGGTGAAGCCACAGCGCCGCGCATAGTCCTGCAGGCCGAGCACGATCTGGCGCCGGTAGAACTCCATGGTCGGCAGTCCCTCCACGGGAACGGGGGCGGGTTCATCCCCGGCCAGCGTGAGGAACCGTCCGCTTTCAAAGCGCAGGGTCGTCACGTCTTCGGCGAAGCGTTCGGCTTCAAACACCACACCGGCTTGGGGCTCCACCGCGAACGATGCACCGTCATAGACAAGCTGGTCATGGCCGCCCACCTGGTTGACGTAGAGGATGGGCAATTGGTTGCGCTTGCTGGCGGCGCCAAAGATCTGGTGACGCTGTTCACGCTTGCCGATGTTGGACGGGCTGGCATTGATGGAAATCACCAGGTCGGGCGCGGCGTCGCGCATGCGGTCAAAGGGGTTGATCGCATAATCCAGTCCCTCATCGTTCCAGCCGTCTTCGCAGATCAGCACGCCTACCTTGGCATCCCGGATGCGCAAGACCTTTGCCACATCCTGGCCGGGTTCAAAATGCCGGCGTTCATCGAAGATGTTGTAGGTGGGCAGCAACTGCTTGGCGTATTCCAGCAGCACCTCGCCACCCTTGATCACGCGCAGCGAGTTGCGCAGCTTCTTGCCCGGCGCTTCGCGGCGCGCGGGCAGGCCGATGACCCAGCAGAGATTAGGAATCTGGCGGGAAGCCAGCAGCAGATCCTGGAGAGCCGAATCGACGCGCTCCATAAAGCCCTCTTCTTCGAGCATGTCGCCGGGGTAGTAGGCCGTGAGCGACATCTCGGAGAAGACAACGATGTCGGACTGGTCGATCCAGGCCTTGCTGGCGGCCGTGACCATCTTGGCCACATTGCCTGAGAGGTCGCCTATGGTGAAGTTCAGTTGGGCGGCGGTGATTTTGAGCATGCTGTCCTCAAACCGAAGCAGGAAAACGGAACACCTGGCGCAGGTAGGCCAGAAAGGTCTGGTCGTTGCACAGCGTCTTGCCCGGGCTGTCCGACAGCTTGGCCACCGGCCTGGCATTGGCGCCGGTCAGCTTCATCACGATGTTCAGCGGCGTCAGCCCGACGTCGTTCGTCAGGTTGGTGCCTATGCCGAAGCCCGTCTGGGTGCGCCCGGCGAAGGCGCGGTAGAGCTTGAGCGCGGTCGGCACGTCCAGCCCGTCGGAAAACACCAGGCGCTTGTTCTGCGGGTCCACGCGCAGCTTGGCGTAGTGGGCCAGGGCTTTTTCACCCCACACAAACGGGTCGCCGGAATCATGGCGAAGGCCGTCGAACAATTTGGCGAAGTAGAGATCGAAGTCCGCCAGAAAGGCGTCCATGCCGACGACGTCCGTCAGGGCCACACCCAAATCGCCGCGGTACTCCTGCACCCAGTCTTCGAGTGCGGCCCGCTGGAAGTCGCGAAGCGTCATGCCCAGCGCTTGGTAGGTCTGCAGGTATTCGTGGGCCATGGTGCCGATGGGCACCAGGTTGAGCTCCTTGGCCAGCAGCACATTGGAGGTGCCTTTGAAATACTGCGGGACTTCGCGTTTGAGCGTGGTGACCACTTCGGTCTGCCAGTCGCGCGAGAAACGCCGGCGCACGCCGAAGTCAAAGAACTCGAAGGGGTTGCGCAGCGAGGGTTCTTTTTCGAAGGCACGCAGGATGTCAATCTTGCCCTGCAGGCGCTTGCGTCCCTCCACAAGGGCGACAGCCTGGTCAGAGCGGCGGAAATAGAGCTCGTTGACGATCGCGAGCACGAAGATCTCGAAGGCCATGGTGTGCACCTGCGGGCCCACGGCCTTGATCACCAGCGTGGGGCCGTCGACCGTGGCTTTGATGAACTCTCGCTGGAATTCAAAGATGCGCAGGAAGTCGACAAAGTCGCTCTTGATGAAACGAAGGCCACGCAGGTAGGCCAGTTCCTCGGGCTGGAAGCGCAGGGTGCAGAGATGGTCGAGCTGCGCATTGACCTCCGCCAGCAGTTCGCTCAAGGGGTAGCCCGGCTGGTTACGGCAGACAAAGCTGTATTCGGCCTCAGTCTGCGGATGCCGGTGCAGCATGGTTTGCCACATGGTGAACTTGTAGAGGTCGGTGTCCAGCAGGCTTTGAATGATGGGTTGCATAGTGGCTTTGTGATGAAGAGAGAACGTCGCTCAGGCGTTGGCTTGCAGGGCTTTGAGGATTTCCGTGCTGGTCGACAGCACCACGCCGCGGCCGGCCATGTCGTCCAGGAAGGCCTGGTGCTGCGCTTCAAAACCGCCGACCGGGCTCATGCAGTCGGTCAGCAGCACCACCTTGCCGGTCTTGCCGGACGGCAGGTTTTCCACGATGTGCTCGGTGGTCGCTTTCACGCAATGGCTGCTGGCCTCGCCGGCGATGATGAGCAGGTCCGCCTGGTCCAGCGAGGCGATCAGCGCAGTGTTGAGCTGCGTCGCCGGGTCTTCTTCATCCGGCACCTCGGCCTGCATGGCGCTGTAGTGTTCGGTCCAGGGGTTGCTGCCTTTGCCGATCTTTTGCACCATGGCAAGGCGGCTGTCTTCCCAGCTGTTGTAGGCAGCCTTCACGGCGGGGTGCACATTGTGGCCCCAGCTGCCGATTTCGCAGTGCACCGGCCAGACCATCAGGGTGTAACGGCCGCGCCGCTCGAGTTCGTCGATGTAGGCCAGGGCTCTGGGCAGCATGGCCGCATCTTTGGGCAGGTAGTCGCCCTTGCGCACCTGCGCCGCCGTGATCGGCGTGAACGGCCCCACGGCCGCGCCGGCGCCGGTCTTCCAGAAGGTCGGGTGAGCGATGTCAAACCTGTGGTGAGAATCCAAAGTCACGCCGATGGCGGAAATGCCGGGCGCGCCTTCACGGATCAGCGTGGCCAGGCGCAGCATGTCGGCATGGGCACCCGCCACGGGCAAGGCCGGCGAGGTGGCTTTCCCCGTCACCGGGTCAATGGGCAGCCAGTCGGCCGGCAGGTCGCAAAAGTCGTTTTGCGGGTCGATGATCAAAAGCTGGATGTTTTTCTTCATGCTGTCCTCTGTTGAGATTGATTGGGTGCACTGCCGCCGATTCTCGCAGCAGCGGCCGGTTTTATTCCACCAGGATTCCCTTGGTCTCGCAGACGCCGATGCGGGCTTCCATGCCGGCGGTGAAACGCAGGAAGTCAGCCTCCATGCCGTCCGAGAAGATGACCCCGTTGTCCGGCATGCGCGAGCGCAGCGTCAGCACGTCCGTTTCCTCGATCTCTCCGTACAGCAGGGAGGTCTGGGAGGCCCGGCTGGCAAAGGGCTCCCGCACGGCGAAGACGAGGTGGTCGGTGTCGCGCGGCATGGGTTCGTATTCGTCACCCCGCCCATAGCCCACCGCTTGCGCGATACCGATGGAGCCAGTGATGATGCTTTTAAGCCAGGCCGTCGATCCCAGCCCGGTTGCGACAATCAGGCCCGAAGACGACTGCGCCTCCTTCACGCCGCGGAACTCGATGTCGTAGAGCGCCGAGGTATGACTTTTCGGGCCTATGAACAGGTCGTTGACGCCCCTCAGCACCTGCCCGTCGGACAGCCTGGCCTCCGCCATGGTCACCAGCGAGGTCGCGCGGCTGCCCCTCGCCACCCCGGGCAGCACTGATGCCAGCTGTGAGGGCTCAAACGGAAGCAGCACGCCGTCCCAGCGTTTGGGCTCCGGGTTGACGCCGACCAGCGGCTGGCCGTTCAGGTACTTCAGGGTGTTGGCCACCATGCCGTCCTGGCCCAGCGTCACCACGATGTCGTCGGCCGCGAAGATGTAGTTGCTCAGGTGCGCCCTGTCGATGATCTGGTAGCGGCCCCAGGCCTGCAAGGTTTCCGCGACCACCCGCAGGCTGGAGGCATAGGCCTCGTTCTCGCGCAGGTAGTCGGTGAAGTCGGCGCCCAGGTGTTCCAGGTAAAACTGAGCCTGGCCCAGGGTCTGATAGCGCGCCACCAGCTCTTCGAGCCGGGTCTGGCGCGTGACCAACACCACCTTGCGGTTCTCGGCTGCAGACATGTTTTTGTCCTTTCCTGTTTCTGCTTATTTCCGGGTACCGGCGTTCGCGCCTGCCAGCAGCGAGTTGAGCAGTTCGGGCGACATGTTCAACTGGCCGATCTTCTCGGCCTTGTCGGCGATGCCGCCAAAGGCCTGGGCGATCAGCTGGGCTGGGTCCATGCCAGCCGAAGCCAGTGCCTGGATGGTGCGGGGATCTACCGCCTGGAAGGTCTTCATGATGGCGTCCAGCCGGGCCGCTTCTGCCTCGGCCAGTGTGCGCGAGTTGGCGGCCTGGCCGTTGACGTAAAGCTTGCGTTTCTCTTCGAGGGCCACGTCCGAATCCATCTGCTCGGTACGCAGGGCGTTTTCCTTGCGCATCACCGATGCCTTGGCGGCCATCTTGGCGTCCTCGATCTGGCTGCGTTTGTCTTCCACGGCAACTTCGGTGTCCAGTTCGTTTTCGCGGATAGAGCGCTCGTTCTGGACCGCGGCCATGCGGCGCAGGTAGATGGCGTCGTCCGCAGCCTTGAGGTTGGCCTCGCGCGATTCGGCTTCCAGAGCCCGGGCGATGTCAGGGGTCGGCTTGATGGCCAGGATGGACACCCCCAGGACCTGCAGGCCCAAGGCCGCGATCTCGGGCTGCGCGCCCAGGCTGGCTTCGGCATGCCGGGCGATCTCGGCGGAGGAGAGCAGGGCTTCCTTGAGCGCCAGTGCCTGGACTTTTTGCTGGATGATGACCTGTACCTGCATGCCGACACGGTCGCCCAGCTTGAGTGGGTCGTCCGATGCATAACCCTGGCCGTTGGCWTTCAACGAGAAGTCCATCAGGCGAGCCGTCAGCTGCGGCGTTTTGACCTGGTAGGTGACCTGCCCCTGCACCGTGACGTTCTGGAAGTCGGAGGTCACCAGGGTCAGCATGAAGGGGTGGTGGGCGCTGGCCACGGGCACCGCCACCACGGTAGAGGTGGGCGCGTAGTAATAAAAGGACTGGCCTGCGCCTTCCCGGATCACTTTCCCCCTTTTGAACTGAATCAGGTGAACCGTGGGCTGGGACTTGATGAACCGGATGCCTAACATGGTGCTTTCTCCTTGTGGTTAATTGTTCGATAGGTTGTATTGAACAACCTATTTATGAGTTGCATAATACAACCTAATTCAGATTTGTCAAACGGGAGAAAAAAAATGGCCGCCAAACCGAAACACCTGAACTTTGAAAAACCGCTGACGACGGTCGACATAGTGATCTTCACCGTGCTGGACGAACACTTGCAGGTCCTTTTGGTTAAACGGCCCGTGGGGCCGGAAGAGCCGTTCCCGGACGCCTGGGCCCTCCCTGGCGGTTTTGTGGATGTTGACAAGGACGACTCGCTGGAGGCCTGCGCCAGGCGCAAGCTGCTCGACAAGACCGGCGTCAAGAGCCCCTATCTGGAACAGTTGGGCAGTTGGGGCGGCAAAACGCGTGATCCGCGCGGCTGGTCGGCGACGCATGCTTACTTTGCGCTATTGCCCGCCGACTCTGTGCAACTGGTTCAGGATGAAGCCAAGCCGGCCAAATGGCATCCGGTAGATGAGTTGTCGCCCCGTAAGCGGCTGGCGTTTGACCACAGCGACATCTTGCAAGCTGCGCTGGAGCGCCTGCGAAGCAAGGTGGAATACACCTCGCTGCCGGCTTTCCTCTTGCCGGAACCGTTCACGCTGCCGCAATTGCAGAAAATGTATGAGGTGGTGTTGGGGCGGTCCATCGACAAAAGCGGGTTCCGGACTCGCGCGCTGGCGGCGGACTTTCTGAAGGAGGAAGGCTTTCTCGACGTAGGATCGCCCAGGCCTGCCATGGGCTACCGCCTGAAAGACAGGCGTGCAGTGATGTATTTTCCGAGGACCTTCAGCCCCCGTAGCTAAGGGGATGGCCTATGCGGCCCGCTCGATGTACACCGTCTCGACCGGCACTTGCAGGTTGGGATCATCATCCGTGGCTTGCAGGCGCTGCGATGCGACGAAGCTGCTCATGTCGATCACCTCCAGCAGCTCGGTCGTGGCCAGCGCGCGTAAGGCCTCCCCGCGCAAACCGAGCTGTATGGCCCGGCGGGTGAGGTTCGCGCCCGATGGTGCGTGGTCTGGATCCCACTGGCGCCTGACATTCGAAGTCGCAACGGCGGCTTGCCATTCCTGTGGGTTCGCATAGACCTCGCTGTCGAACATGGAAGGCACGGCGGCGGCGAGAAGCGAGTCAAAGAACGTACGCCTCAGTCTCAGGCCCAAGACCCCTTCTTGCCCCTCTTTGCTACCCCAGCCTGAGCGATACATCATCCACAAGAAATTTGGCTTGATCCAGCTCATGCGGTTGAAGCTGAAGTCAGGACCGCCCAACTGCCCATGCTCAATGGCGTACGCCGCCGTGCTGGGTCGATAAGCCTGGTAAACGACGATGGTGTCCGCGTCGTGGTGCGCTAACACATGCCGACCCTCTGTTGGCCATACCCGTCGCTGTTCTACGTAAGGAGCAGTAGTCAGTTTCACTCAGGGCTCCCGGCCTCAACAACGCAGAGGTAAACCGGCGGCACATGATCGGTCAGCCATACATTGTTTTCCGATCGAAAGAACAGATAACCTTCTGCCGCCATGCGCTGGGCGTCCACGGCAAGCAGAACCGGTTGACCATAACGCTGGCCCACCGCGGTAGCCGTTTCGCTGCTTTCGCTCAGGTGGACATGATGGCGCTGGCGCTTGGTCAAGCCTTCCGCCAGGACGGCGTCGAGGAAACGCGATGCGGTGCCGTGATAAAGCCTTGCCGGCGGAGCCAAAGGCGGCAAKCCAAGTTCGACATCCACAGAATGGCCTTGGTTGGCGCGGATGCGCAAGCCGTCGTCGCTGAAGGCGAAACGTTTTTTGTCGCTGGTTTCGACGACTTTTTCGAGCAGGGCACGAGAAAGGGGATGGTTTGCCGACGCAGCCCTGGCGAGCAGCTCATCGACGTTGGCCCAGCCCGCCGCATCTAGCGAAAGCCCGATGGTGGACGGCTTGTGCCGCAGTACCAGGCTGAGGAACTTGCTGGTGCTGGTGAGTTGTTGTGGGGTCATGAATTTTCCTTTTTTATTGTTATAGGTTGATTTATAGGTTGCTCTGAGCAACTTATAGGGTTGCATAATACAACCAAACAACGGAAAGTCAAACCCCTGAACAGATCAGCAGGCAATGAGCGCGAATCGGCGGTCAATATGCATTGATTTTGGTGTTGACATGAAAAAGCCCGGCGCCTTGCGGGGCCGGGCTTTCAAGAAGCTTTGAAGAAAAAGCTGTTTACAGCGTGTCGATAAAGCTGCGCAGCTTGTCCGAACGCGAAGGGTGCTTGAGCTTGCGCAGTGCCTTGGCTTCGATCTGGCGGATGCGTTCGCGCGTCACGTCGAACTGCTTGCCGACTTCTTCGAGCGTGTGGTCGGTCGACATTTCGATACCGAAGCGCATGCGCAGCACCTTGGCTTCGCGCGGTGTCAGGCTGTCGAGAATGTCTTTGACCACATCGCGCAGGCCGGCCTGCATCGCGGCTTCCAGCGGTGCGGTGTTGGCGCTGTCTTCGATGAAGTCGCCCAGGTGCGAATCATCATCGTCACCGATCGGTGTTTCCATCGAGATCGGCTCTTTGGCGATCTTCATGATCTTGCGGATCTTGTCTTCAGGAATCTCCATCTTGGCGGCCAGGATGCTGGCGTCCGGCTCAAAGCCGAATTCCTGCAAGTGCTGGCGCGACAGACGGTTCATCTTGTTGATGGTCTCGATCATGTGAACCGGGATGCGGATGGTGCGGGCCTGGTCGGCGATGGAGCGCGTGATGGCCTGGCGAATCCACCAGGTGGCGTAGGTCGAGAACTTGTAGCCGCGGCGGTATTCGAACTTGTCGACGGCCTTCATCAGGCCGATGTTGCCTTCCTGGATCAAGTCGAGGAACTGCAGGCCGCGGTTGGTGTACTTCTTCGCGATCGAAATCACCAGGCGCAGGTTGGCCTCGATCATTTCCTTCTTGGCGTCGCTCGAGATGGACTCGCCTTCGTTCATGCGTTTGTTGATGTCCTTGAGCTGGCCCAGCGGCACCACCACGCGGGCTTGCAACTCAGCTAGCTT
>NZ_JBFUCA010000064.1:0-12669 GCF_056405475.1 Polaromonas sp. P1_G4 | reverse complement strand
AGTCGGGAGCACCCGGCATTCGAGCACGACGCGTCAAGCCTTTTCGGTGTCTGCATTTTTGACAAAGCGAGATACAGGTATGACACGCACTAGAAACAAGTGGTTACAACTGGTGGTGGCAATGGGCCTGGCTTTCTTTGGCGCGCGTCTTTTCGCCGCAGCTGACAAAGCCGCCGGCGAACCGCCCAGGGAGCAGGTAATTGACCTGGAAGCCGCGGGCACCGCATATCCCTTTGCGGTCTATTCCAACATTGACTTGCGCCAGCCGGACGCCGGGATTAAGCGTGCGGTCATTTTTGTACATGGCGTGCAGCGCGATGCCGACCGTTATTTTGGCGTGGGCCTGGGCTTGCTGGAAGCCGCGCGGCTGGACGCATCAAGCACGTTGCTGCTGGTACCCCACTTCCTGACGGCATCAGACACTTCGCCTGACGGCAATATCCCGCTTTGGCGCGGTGGCAACTGGATGCAGTGCCAGCCCTCCCGGGGCAAGGAGGCCATCAATTCCTGCGGCGTGCTGGACGATATCGCCCGCTATCTGAGCGCGGGCAAGCGTTTTCCCGTACTCAAGGAAATCGTTTTCATCGGCCACTCAGCCGGTGGACAGCTAATGCAGCGCTATGCCGTGCTCAACAACAGCGAGGAGGAGTTGCGCAAGTCGGGCGTCCGCGTGCGGTATGTAGTCTCCAGCCCGTCTTCCTATTTGTACCTGGATGACAACCGGCCGGAGGGTGGGAGCTTCAAGCCTGTGAACAGCATCCTTTGCCCCGGTTACAACAACTTCCGCTACGGCTTGGGCAACATGGTTCCCTATGGGCAGGGCCTGGACGGCGAACAGTTGTTCAAGCGCTATGCAGCGCGTGAAGTCCTCTACCTGGTGGGCGCGCAGGACAACGACCCAGCCTACGAGTCACTCGACAAATCCTGCGGGGCCGCCATGCAGGGCACAGACCGGCTTAATCGGCACAGGAATTACATGCGCTACGAACAGTTTTTAGCCCAGAAATGGCAGACACCCGTGACGCGTGCGGTCATGGTGGTGCCAGACGCGGGGCACGAAGCGGCCGAAATTTTTGAGTCCCGCGATGTTGCTGCAAAAATTTTCCATGCCGCCGGCAACTAGCGAACAGCCGGGACAAACAGGGACAAGCCGAACGAGCACAACAAGAAAAAAAAGAAGAAGCACAGAGACGCGCGGACACAACACCAAGACAGAAGACGAAAACCATGATGGAACCCTCACGCCTTGCCGCACCACGGCGAAAAATCCTCGCATCGCGGATCTGCGCAATGCTGGCCGCCGCCCCTTTTGCCGTCCATGCGCAGACGCCGCCCAGCGCCGGTACTCTTTTCGACGCGAACCGGCAACAGCTCTCGCCGACGGAAAATGCCGGCCCGCCGGCGGCGGTGCAGCGTCCTGCGCGCATCGAAAAAGAGGTGGAAGGCAGTGATGAGGGCCAGAGCCCCACCGCCGGCGGAACGGGCATCCAGGTCACGGGTTTTGTACTGAGCGGCAACCGGTCTCTGCCGGCATCCGAGCTGCAAGCCCAACTGCAGGAGTTTGTCGGCCGCGAGCTGGACTTCGCCGGGCTGGGCAAAGCCGCCGCCAAAATCACGGCCTACTATCGCACCCGGGGCTATCTGGTAGCGCGCGCCTACCTCCCCGCACAGGAAATACAAGGCGGTGTGGTTGCCCTCGGCATCCGTGAAGGCGTCATCGGCCGGGTGGTGGCCGAGCCCGATGCCAACGTGCGCCTGGACCCGGAACTGATAGGCCGACATCTCGCGGGACTACAGACGGGCGAGGTGATCCAGGAAAGCGACCTCGAAAACACGCTGCTGCGGCTCTCTGACATCGCCGGTGTGACGGTCAAGGCGGTGTTGCGGCCTTCGGCAGAACCGGGCGCCACCGACGTCATCGTCAAGGTCAGCGAGATGGGGGCGATCACCTCGCGCGTGAGCATCGACAACGGTGGCAGCTATTACACCGGTGCCAATCGCCTGTCCGCCAACCTGAGCCTCAACGACGCACTGGGCATGGGCGAAAGCTTCAGCCTGAATACGCAGCAAACTTTTGAAGGCCTGCGTATTGCAGGCGTTGGTTATGTGCAGCCCCTCGGCACGACAGGGCTGTCAGTAGGCGCGAATTTTGCGGGCCTGCAATACAACATCGGCAAAAACCTCAAGGAAGTAGAGGCCAGAGGTGAAGCCCGCGTGAGCACGCTGTTTCTCAACGCGGCGTTGCTGCGCAGCCGGCGCGCCAACATGAATCTGTCGCTGGCGACGGAATACCGACATTTCCAGGACACTACTGGCGGCACGACCGTTGAAAAGTCTGCCAACCTGATGAGTGCGGGCCTGTCTGGCGACTGGCGTGACGACTGGACAGGCGCGTCGGCGAACAACAGCTGGAACGCGCGTTTGGGTATGGGTCACCTGAAAAAAGAAACGCCCAACGACGCAGCACTGGACCGTTTCACGGCCAATGCGGCAGGCGACTACAAAAAGCTCAACCTGTCGTTCAGCCGCCTGCAGCAGCTTGGCGGCGGCTACTCCCTGCTGGGCTCGGTCACCGCGCAGTACGCCGACAAGAACCTGGACGCGTCAGAGAAAATGAGCCTGGGCGGCTCCGGCGGCGTGCGCGCTTACCCTGCCGGCGAAGCCGCGGGCGACCAGGGCATGCTGGCGCGTCTGGAACTGCGCAAGACCCTGGGTGTTGTCGGCAACTCCGTCGTGGAAGGTGCGCTGTTCGCCGATGCAGGGCGCGTGACCATCAACAAGAAGCCGTGGGACAACAGCGAAAACCGCGCGAGCCGCTACGGCTATGGCGTGGGCCTGAACGTCTACAACAAGGACCTGGTGTTCAATGCCAGCATCGCGGTGTCGCCCGGCGTCAATCCGGTCAGCGAACCAAAAAGCGCGCGTCGCCTGTGGCTATCGGTATCGGGTTCACCCCAGGCCTTCACGGGCCTGGCCTCCAGCAGCGGCAGCCGGGGTGAGGATTTCGAGGAGGCGGAAGACGGCATGCGGCTGTACGGATCACTGGGCATCATCCCCGAATACGTGAGCCGCTCAGGCGCGACCCCTGCGGCGCCCGCCGACCAGAGCAAGCTGGCCACGCCCAATGGGCGCAACATGTCGGGCTTCTGGCGTGCGCGCGACAATGTGTCGTATGTGGGCGCRCGTGGCGGCATTCCAATCCATGAGCAGTGGAAGCTGCTGTGGCAGTTGGAGCTGGGCCTGTCACTGAGCGCGGGCGCGGCCGGAGACGACGCGACCCCGAACTGGACACACAGGCAAGAGCTGCGTAATACCGGCGTGGCTGTCGCCCATCCAGATGCTGGCACCGCGATGTACGGCAACTGGGACATGCCGCTCAAGGAAAGCACCTCTTCCTTCGACCCCTTCGGCGCGACCACCAGTGCGGCGCACTACAACATCATCGGGTCACCGGGCTTCGCCACCAGCATCACTAAAAACTCCGGCCCGGTGGGCACGGCGGCGGTGGAAAACAACGACGACGCCGCTTTCAACCGCCGCCAGGCCGGCGTGTTCGGCTACTGGACGCCCAAGATGGGCGGCTTCCAGCTCAAGCTGGCTTATTCGAACAACGGCATGAAGGCCGCGCCGGACGTTGATACAGGCTACCTCTACGGCGGCAGCCTGTCGTATGAGAACGGCGGATTTTCTGCTGTGGTTGCGGCTGAGCAGCATGTGAATTATTTCGGCATAGCCAGCCTGGGCCGCAACGCGCGCGGGGTAGGTACCAATACCCACGTCACGCAGGGCACTTCGTCCAATGACTACAGCGTGCGCTACGGCGTAGCCTACGATTTTGGCGATACCAAGGTTTCGCTGATCGCCGACGAACTGAGCTATGCCGAGTCCGGTGTCATCAACACCAGCGTCACTTCAAGCGACCTCGCCAGCTACCGCCGCCGCGCCTACATGGTCGGCGTCTCACACAAGATAGGTGCCTGGCAGTTGCGCGCCAGCCATGCCAAAGCCTTCGCAGGCGACTGCACCATGATTTCCGGCAATGGCGTGAACTGTTCGACGGAAGGTATGGGTGCGACCTCCCAGGCCATCGGTTTCTCCTATGCCTGGAGCAAGCAGCTCAGGATTTTCGGGCAGTACGTGCTGCTGCGCAACCAACCGCTGGCCAATTACAACTACGCCGTTGCCGGCGTGTTCGGCAGCGCAGGCGCAGGCACCACGATCCGCGCGATCGGTTTCGGTATCAACTACACGTTCTGAGGGGCTCGCATGACATACCACTCTTCCCCGGTTTTCCCACGTAAAAGCCGCCCGACGCTGACACCGCTGAGTGCAGCCATCCTGTCAGCGCTTTGCGCCATATACCCGGTACGGGGATATGCGCTGGACGCCAGCGCCTTACCTACCAATGGTCAGGTCACAGCTGGCAGCGGCAGCATCAGCCAGAGCGGCAACGTCATGAACGTGGTACAGGGCAGCGACCGGATGGTTGCTACCTGGAACACTTTTAACATCGGTAGCGCGGCCAAAGTCAATTTCGCGCAGCCCTCGGCCTCGTCGGTGGCCCTCAACCGTGTCACATCCAGCGATGCCTCGCAGATCATGGGCCAGCTCAATGCCAACGGGCAGGTCTACCTGATCAATCCCTCGGGCATCCTGTTCGGTCAGGGTTCAGCTGTCAATGTCGGCGGCCTGGTGGCCAGCTCGCTGAACATCTCGGACGGCAACTTCATGGCCGGCAACAACCGCTTTGAAGCCGGCAGCGCGGGCGGCGCCGTGATCAATGAGGGCAACATCGTGGCGGCCGACGGCGGGTACGTGGCGCTGCTGGGTGCGCAGGTGCGCAATGTGGGCAGCATCACGGCCCGTCTGGGCAGCGTGATGCTGGGCGCGGGCAAGAATATCACGCTGGACTTCAACGGTGACGGCCTGATCAATATGCAGGTGAGTGACCCTTCGCTGGGCGCCAGTGTGGTAAACCAGGGGCTGCTCAAGGCCAACGGTGGCCTGGTCGTCATGTCGGCCCGCTCCGGCGACGCGCTGATGTCCAATGTGGTCAACAACGAAGGCGTGATCGAGGCGACCAGCCTGCAGCGCCGAAACGGCACGGTCCTGCTTGACGGCGGGGAGGCCGGTGTTGTCGCCGTAAGCGGCCGTGTCGACGTCTCCGGCCGCGATGCCGGCGAAACCGGCGGCAGCTTCAAGGCTTTGGGCCAGTACGTCGGTGTGTTCGACGGTGCCCGAATCGATGCTTCCGGCGATGCCGGTGGCGGCACGGTACTGGTCGGCGGCAACTACCAGGGCAGTGGTACCGAGCGCCAGGCCGTCGGAACTTATATGGGGGAGGATGCCCGCATTCATGCCGATGCGCTCAGCAGCGGCGGCGGCGGAAAAGTCATCCTGTGGTCCACCGACAGCACGCAATTTCACGGCGGCATCACGGTGCTGGGTGGCGGGCAGACAGGCAGCGGGGGCCTGGTCGAGACCTCGGGCCATCACCTGGATGCAACGGGTTCGGTGGATATCAGCGCGGCCTCCGGCAAGGGAGGCACCTGGCTGATCGACCCCTACAACATCAACATTACGAGCACGGCAAGCGTCGGCGCGACTGGGAGCTCTCCTTTCACCTCCAGCGGCGCAGCCAGTTCCAACCTGAGTTCGGCCGTGCTCAACGCCTCGCTGTCCGAAGGCGCCAACGTGATCGTCCAAACCTCTGCGGTCGGCGGAACCTCGGGCGACATCAACGTGCTGGACAACGTCAAGGGTGTGGGAAATGCCTCTCTGACCCTGCAGGCGCACCGCAACATCATCATCGGCAGCGGCCGCACCATTTCCAACGGCACCGGCAAAAGCCTCAACGTCTCGCTGGTCTCCAATTACGGTGACACCGGCAACGGCTCTGTGGCCTTGACGGGTAGCACCATTACCACCAACGGCGGGGCCATCACCATCAGCGGCGGCAGCAACCCGCTGACCGGCTACGCCAGCACCAACCAGAGCAGCGCCTCGGGCGTGGCGATCACCAGCGGCGCTTCGCTGAGCACCAGCGGCGGCAACATCACGATACGCGGCGCCTCCACCTCGACAAGCTCCAGCAGCAGCGCGGTGAATATATCCGGCTCCACGCTCAATGCCGGCGGCGGCAACATCTCCATCCTGGCCAACGTCGCCAGTGCCACCGGGACCGGCGACGCCTTTGTGCTTACGGGAGGCAGTAACGTACAGACCAGCGGCGCTGGCTCCATCACGGTGGACAGCACCAACCTGGGCAGCGGCAACGGCACGCGTATTTTCAGCACCAACAACACCATGGCTGCAAGCGGTTCCGGCAATTTGACGATCAGCGGCAACGCAACCTCCGGTTTTGGCGTGCTGATCTGCTCGACGGCCAGCACCTCTACCCAAAAACTCAGCGTCGGCAGTGGCAATCTGACTATCCAGGCCAATGACAACGGCTTTGCCGGTGCCGGCCGCGGCGTCTACCTGGCGGCTTCCGGCAATGGCGCCGTAGTACTCAATGCAACGACCAGCGGTGCCATCACRCTGCGTGGTAGCAGCACCGGCAGTTACGGCACGGTGCTCAACTCGACGGGTTCCGGATCTTCCATCAGCATCTTTTCGGACGGCAACATCACGGTGACCGGCAACACTTCGGGCGGCACGACGCCGGCGCTGGGTTTGCTAAGCTCCGGCGTCGGTACGAGCGCGGCCACCGCCTCGCAGATCAACATCAACAGCACAGCCGGCGCACTCAAGCTGCTGGCCAACAACAGTGTGGTCAATCCCACTACCGGCTCATTCAAGGCCGTGTCGCTGGACGCCAGCGGCGCCTACGCCAGCATCAATCTGGGCACGCAGTCGGGCGCGCTGACGCTCGACGGCACCAGCTATTCGGGGCGTGGCGTTGACATCGCGCCGTCCGGTGCCAATGCGGCCATCAACATTACCACCGGCAGCGGCGCTATTGCCGTCAACGGCAACAGCACGAGCAGTTTCGGCGGCTACGGTATCTTCCTGAACTCCACCGGGAACGCGAACGGCGTCAACGTCACTACCGTGAGCGGTGACATCACCTTCAGGGGCGATTCCATAGGTACCTCGGACGCTATCTCCCTGGGCGGTAGCGCATCCAGCACCAACTCGGTCAACAACATCTCTTCGCAAGGCGGCAACATCACGCTGGTCGGCAACTTCCATTCGCCGAACGCCGGGGAGCTCGACCACGGTATCGCCATCCAGAACGTCGCCAATCGCATCCAGACCACCGGTTCGGGCAACGTGACGCTGGTCGGCAGCGCAGCCGACCAGGGCAATGGCGTCAGCATCTATGGTGGCGGAAAGGCCCTGGTCAGTGTCGAGAACGGCGCGCTCGCGATCACCGGGAGCAGTGTTTATGGCGACGGGGTGGGCGTGCTGACTGGTAACAATGTCATACGCGCCACTGGAGGCGGTTCAGTGAGTGTGGCTGGCAGCTCCACCTATGGCAGCGGCGTCACCATTTACCCGTCGACGGCGACCAGTTCCGCCGCCATTTCCACGGTGTCGGGCAAGCTCTCGATCACGGGCAGCAACAGCGCGGCGTCTGCGGCGCCGGCAGTCCTCCTGCGCACTGCGGCCTCGGGAGCTGCCAACGGCGTCAGTATCACGTCGGGCAGCGGTGACATCGACATCAAGGCTGCGACAGCCGGCTCCGGCGAGGGGCTGTCCATCGTTGGCAGCAGCGCCAATGCCTTCAATACCATCAGCACGGGTGGTAATGGAAATCTGCTCGTATCGGGCTCCGGTGGCAGCTACGGGGTGCGCATAGACGGCGGCACCAACAAGCTGCAGGTGGAGAACGGCGTTCTGCTCATCAGCGCCAGTGCGCCGAGTGGGCAGCCCTTCAGCCAGTCTTCGGACGCTACGACAATTGCCGCCACCGGTTCCGGGGTTGTGCTGCGCAATCTCGGCGGCAAGATGGTCAGCAGCCTGACCAGCGCGGATTCGGCCGCGGCGACCGCTGCGCTGCAATCGGAAATGACTGGCAGCGACTGGATGGCGCCCCTTGCCGGCGACACTGCATCCCCGACCTCCAACGGCGGAACGGACAGGCTCACCATTTCCGTGGTGTCGTCCAATGCCAATCTCAATGCATCCGCTGCAGGCAAAGAAGATGCAACGCCTTGAGTCCGCGTCCCTCGCGGCGTTCACTGGCTCCATTCCACGCCGCGCCGGTCGGCTGTTGCTGGTTCCTTTGTTGCTGGTATCGCTGTCCGCTTTGGCTGTCGCTGCCGACAAGAAAGCCGGGCAAGCCGAGCACGACAACTTCCATTTTCTCGGCGAGATGAACAAGGCCTCAACCGTGATGGTGGTCGAGACAAAAATCGTCCCGCCAGAGCTCGGCAGAAAGATTGCGCGGGCGGTCGACCAAGTGATCAGGGACGGCAACCAGCCGGGCGCGAAACGCCCTGGGGATTACCTGCAATACGAGCCGCTGATCCTGGCGTTGGCCGGCCCCGATGGTTCGCGCATGCATTCCGGCCGCAGCCGCCAGGACATTCTGTCCACCACGCGGCGCCTGATGCAGCGGGAGCGCGCGCTGGCTCTGATGGACGCGATGATCCAATCGAAGGCGCAGCTGCTGGCCGTGGCGGAGAAGAACCTGGACACCATCGTTCCGGCCTATACCAATGGCGTGCAGGCCCAGCCCACCACTTACGCGCACTACCTGCTGGCCTTTGCCTCGGTCTTCGGGCGCGACAGCGCGCGCCTGAAAGAAGCCTATGCGCGCCTCAATATGAGCCCGCTGGGCGCGGGTGCGCTCGGTACCTCGAGCTTTCCGGTGAATCGCCAACGCCTGGCGGAGCTGCTGGGTTTTGACGGTGCGGTGGAAAATTCCTACGACGCGGCTCAGCTCGGCGCGCTCGACCAGGGCGTGGAATTGGTGGGCCTGTGCAGCAACGCGGCGCTGATGATAGGCGTGCTGGTACAGGACATGCACACCCAGTACCACCAGACCGCTCCCTGGATCACCATCCAGGAAGGGAGGCTCATCGGAACCAGCAGCATCATGCCGCAAAAACGCAATCCCTATGCTCTTAACGGGCTGCGGTTGCAGGCCAGCGAGGTGGTGGKTAACGCCTTCACCTACCAGCTGGAGGCGCACAACGTCACGCCCGGCATGCCCGACTACAAGCGCGATCAGGTCGAGAAAACCCTGGACCTCACGACCAATGCCTTCGTGAAGCTGGCCGACCTGATGAACAATCTCGTCATTGATCGCAACCGCGCGCTGCAGGAAGTCGACGCCGAGTACTCCACCACCACCGAGCTGGCCGATATCCTGCAGCGCGACGCCGACGTCCCTTTCCGTGTCGGCCACCATTTCGCCTCGGATCTGGTCAACTACGGCCGCGCCAACAAGCTCAAACCCGCCGAAATCCCCTTTGACGTCGTCAAGCAACTGTATGCCGAGGCGGTAAAAGCCTTTAGCTTCCCGCAGACTGAATTCCCGCTGACGCAGGAGCGCTATCGAACGTCGTTGACCGCGCAGAACATGCTGGCCTCGAGCAAAGGCCTGGGTGGCCCGCAGCGCACGGAGACGGTCAGGATGCTGGTGGCCGAGAAGAGCCGGTTAGAGCAGGACGCCGCCTGGCTCAAGGCGCAGCAGGACAAGCTCGCGCGTGCCCAGTACAACCTGGACCGCACCTTTTCCGGGCTGGTCCAATGAGTTTCACGGCGGCAGCGGCGATACTGGCGCTGTCGGCCTGACGGGGCCATCGACAAGGGCACCATGGCTGACGATACTTTTTCGCTGGAGAACTTCGAATACCTGTGCTACTCCCGCCAGCAGGAGCCGGCTGCGCGAGAGCTGGTCAAGCTGCTGCTGCTCATAGACAGGAACTACGGCAACCTGGACGGCAACTTCGCGCTCAGCCTGTCGACCGCCATAGGTGCGCAGGAGCGTGACGCGCACGGCCTGACCCGCCTCACCAGCGCCATCTCGGCCCTGTTTTCCGATCCGACCTTTCATGTCTCGCCCGGCGGCTTCGGCCAGCTCATCAACTTCCAGCGCTGGTTGTCGGCGCTGTTCGCCGCCAGCGCCTTTGTCCATTGCGACCACATCCTGAGGTCGCTCAACTATCTGGGTTCCGGCGCGCCGGAGTTCCACGTAAGCGAGCGGGACCTCGTGAAGTTCTGCATCCTGTATTCGCCCGAATCGGAAATCCCGCTGGATGTGGAATTGCTGTGGCGCCAGAACAAAAAGCTGGCTGCCGCGCTGTTCGTGGCCCTGTTGTCGCCGCGCTTCCTCGGCTCGCCAGCCGCGCATTCCAAGCGGGAGGCGCTGCTGGCCTGGCTGCCTGCCCACCTCGAAGAAATCGAAAGCCTGGACACCCTGCCGGTAGGCATCCTGCATGACGTGTACATGCACTGCAGCTACGCCGACCTGGCCGACCGCCATGAGATCAAGCGCCCCATCAACCGGCTGGTTCGCAAGAAGCTCGAGGCGCTGGGCCTGGGGCGCGCTGCGCCCGCGCTCGCGCTCGCCGCGCAAAGTGCGGACAAGCCCATCATGCTGGTACTGCTCGAGTGGTTCTCCGGCGGGCATTCGATTTACCGCACGCATTCCCGGACTTTGGAGGCCGCGCGCAGGCATTTTCGCCTGGTGGCCATTGCTTACCCCTGCAACATCGACGAACTGGGCCGGGCGGTGTTTGACGAGGTGATTGATTTCGCTGCGCCCAATGACATGATCGCCTGTCTGCGCCAGCTGCACGCGCTGGCCGGCTCCCTCAGGCCTGCCGTGTTTTACATGCCCAGCGTCGGCATGTTTCCCATCACCATGTTCGCGGCCAATCAGCGCCTGGCGCCCGTGCAGGTGGCCGCGCTGGGCCATCCCGCCACCACGCATTCCGACCGTATCGATTACATCAGCGTGGAAGAAGACTTTGTCGGCGACCCCGCCTGCTTCAGCGAAACCCTGTTGCGCTTGCCAAAGGACGGGCAGCCTTACCGCCCGTCGGCCATCGAAGTCTCGCTGGCACGGCCACAACGGCAGGACTCGGTGGTCGTCAACATCGCCGTGGCCGCGACCACCATGAAGATCAATCCGAAATTCCTGGTGACCTGCCAGAAAATACGCGCGGGCTCACGCAAGCAGATACGGTTTCATTTCCTGATTGGACAGGCAACCGGCCTGATCTATCCGCAAGTGCGAAGGGTGATTCGCCGCTACCTGCCGGACGCCGAAATCTACGCGCACCAGCCCTACCCGGATTACCTCGCCATCTTCAATCGCTGCGACATGTTTCTGAGCCCCTTTCCTTTCGGCAATACCAACGGCATCACCGACGCGGTGACGGTCGGCCTGCCCGGCGTGTGCAAGACGGGGCCTGAGGTGTTCGAGCACATTGATGAAGCGCTGTTCCGGCGCTTGGGCCTGCCCGACTGGAGCATTGTCGCCAGTGTGGAGGACTATGTCGCCGCCGCCATCCGCATGGCCGACGACTATGCGGAGCGGGCCGCGCTATACCGCAGGCTGGAGCGGTCCGAGAGCCTGAACGCCCTGTTCGAAGGCCGCGCGGAATGCCTGGGCGAACGCCTGTATCAGATCTGGTCGGCGACGGCGGGCGAGGAGGGGTCCCTGCCCGACAGAGCCTGATGCATGGCTTGGCGGTCCAGCGCTTTTTCCCAGGCGCACACAACGACGCAGGCCACACAATTGCCGAGCATGTTGGTGAGGGAGCGGCATTTCATCAAACGCTCTATGCCCAGCAACAAGACTATGCCCGCGACCGGAATGAGATTCTGGCTGGCCAACGTCGCTGTCAGCGCGACGAAGGCCGAACCGGCGACGCTGGCGGCGCTCTTGGAAGTCAGCATCGCGATGCCCAGCAGTGACAGCAGCGGCCAGAAACCCAGTTCGACATGCGCCACCTGCGCCAGGAAGATCGCCGCCATGGCGATATAGATGTTGCTGCCGTTCAGGTTGAAACTGAAGCCGGTCGGCAGCATCAAGCGCACCACCGATTTGGCGCAGCCCATTCTTTCCATTTTTCCGACCAAGCCTGGCAAAGCGGCTATCGATGAAGCGGTGAAGAAGACCAGCAGCAGCTCTTCCTTCACATAGGCGACCAGGCGAAAGATGTTGCAACCAGCGGCGCGCGCCAGTAGACCCATCACGACGCAGACAAACAGGATGCTGACGAGATAAATCGCGCCGAGAAACTGCAGCAGCGGTAGCACCGAAGATGTCCCGTAACGGCCTATCATGAAGGCCACAGCACCGAAGGCAGCAAGTGGCGCCAGCTTCAGGACCATGCCGACCATGCCCTGCAACACCTGTTGCGTCGCTTCGATGAGCTCCAGCAGGCTGCGGCCGCGTTCACCCGCGCGCGTCAGTGCAATGCCCGACAGGAGCGCCAGCAGCAGGATCTGCAGGTTGTTGTTGCCGGTGAAGGCGCTGGCAAATGTCGGGGGGATGATGTTGAGCAAAAAGTCGGTCGTACTTTCCGTGGCCGGCGCAGGTGCAACGCGCTGTGCGATGTCAGCCGTAAAACCCGGCGCGAAACCCTTCCYGGGCGCCAGCTGCAAGGCGCCCARCATGCCCGCCAGCAGCGAGATCAAGGTCATGGCCTCGAAGTAGATGATGGCCTTGATGCCCACCTGCGTGGCCTGCAGCCGGTTGCGCAT
>NZ_JBFUCA010000063.1:0-12713 GCF_056405475.1 Polaromonas sp. P1_G4 | reverse complement strand
GTTTGTGCAGCGCACGCGCCACCAATTCCTTGCCTGAACCGGACTCACCGGTGATCATCACAGTCACCATGCTCTGGCTCAGCCGTCCGATGGCGCGGAAAACGTCCTGCATGGCCGGCGCCTGGCCAAGCATTTCGGGCGCGGAGGCCATGCGCTCTTCAGCCACCTCTTCGCGCTGGCTTTCTTCCACTGCGCGGCGAATGAGTTCTACCGCCTTTGGCAGGTCAAACGGCTTGGGCAGGTATTCAAAGGCGCCGCCCTGGAAGGCGGACACCGCGCTGTCAAGGTCGGAGAACGCGGTCATGATGATGACTGGCAGGCCGGGGAGCTTTTCCTTGACCTTTTCGAGCAGATCCAGACCAGAGCCGCCCGGCATGCGTATGTCGCTCACAAGAATTTGCGGCCCTTCATCCTCCGTCGCGCTTTCCAGTGCGGCGAGAACTTCGCGGGGATTGGTGAAACTGCGCGTAGGAAGGTCCTCGCGGAGCAGGGCCTTTTCCAGAACAAACCGGATGGACTGGTCATCATCAACGATCCAGATCGGTTTCATGTAGTGCAGTCCCTTTTTTCGTGCTTTCMATGCAGGGCTTTCTGGAACCCTCTGCACGATCGCGTTATGTATCAATCATGGCTGAGAACACATTTCAAGGCAGCGGTATCAGCAGCTTGAAATCTGTACGGCCCGGCACACTGTCGCACTCAATCAAACCRTGGTGTTGCTGGACAAAGGTTTGCGCCAATGTCAGCCCCAGCCCCGAACCACCTTCCCGCCCGGATACCAGCGGATAGAAAATGCGGTCTTTGATGGAGTCCGGCACACCCGGTCCATTGTCGATAACATGCAATTCCAATGCCAAGCGATAGCGCTGCTTGCCAAAAGTTACCTGCCTGGCGATTCTTGTCCTGAAAGTGATGTGCGCATTGCCCGCCGCGACCCGTTCCGCCAAAGCCTGCGCGGCGTTGTGTGCGATGTTCAGCACCGCCTGAATGAGCTGTTCGCGGTCTCCGCGGAAATCAGGAATCGAGATGTCGTAGTCGCGCGTAACCCWCAAACCTTTTGGGAACTCCGCCAGGATCAAGGAGCGGACGCGCTCACACACTTCGTGAATATTGACATCGCCCACCAGATGCGGGCGGCGGTGCGGGGCCAGCAAACGGTCTACCAGCGTCTGCAGCCGGTCTGCCTCATGGATGATGACCTGGGTGTATTCGGTCAGGTCCTTGCCGATTTCCATCTGCAGCAATTGCGCAGCGCCGCGAATACCGCCCAGCGGGTTTTTGATCTCGTGGGCCAGGTTGCGGATCAACTCCTTATTGGCCTGCGCCTGGTCGATCAGGCGTTCTTCGCGCTCCTGCTTGGCTTGCTGCTCCAGCGGCAGCAGCTCCACAATCGCCTCACCCGGGGTGTCGGTTTGCGCCACCACCACATGCACGGGCAGCGGTTCGTGGTTCAGGCGCCTGAGCCACGCGTCGTAACGCAGGGCGGCAAATTCATTGCTGCCCGCACCCTCCAGCGCATTTTGCAAAATGAGCGGCTCGGTAAAGCAATCGGGGAGCTGTGAGCCTTCAATGGTCCGCCGCGAGGTGCCCAGCGCATCTTCCAGCGCGGCATTGGCAAACACCACGGTGCCGTTGGTACGCACCACTGCCACCAGCGTGGCCAGCAGGTCAAACGCCTGAAAGCGCGGGGGAAGTCCTTTGACCGGGACGGACGATAAAGCGACGCGGATGGAGGGCTTGTTCAAGCCGTCCATTTTCCTCCAGAAGCCGGCTTACTGGGACTTGCCGCGCTGGTTTAATTGGCGACGAGCGCAGCAGGCGGGGGGCCAGGCAGGCGGGAAATTTCGCGCTTCAGGCCGGCAATATCACTCTGGTTACGGGTGATGCTGTCCTTGAGCTCGGCCACGCGGTCCAGGTAACGCTGGTAGTTACGGCCTTCAATGCCCTGTTTCTCAGGTTCGCCGTTGTTGAATTCTTTTTGCTGCTCGGCCAGCTTGGCTTCGGCCTTTTTCAGTTCGGCCTCAAGGATGGCGCGCGAATCGTTGTCGCGGGCCCGCTGTTCGGGGCTGCCATCGGTGCGCGGGCCGCTAGAGCCTGCGGCCGCAGCCACGCGAACCGCGGCTTTGGGCACCGGCGTGCTCTGCATCACCGTCACATTGCCGCCGGACAACAGTTTGCAGCTCCGGGTTTGGGCGTCTTTTGTGTTGTTGATGTATTCAGGGGCCGCACCCCCGACTCCTGCACAGCGGTATACCTGCTGCGCCCATGCAGCATTCCCCGCGCCAGCCAGCAGCAACGACAAGGTAGAAAGCAATAAGGTGTGTTTCATAGGTACTCCCGATGCCCAATAAGGGCGAGGACGGTCTATCAGTATGCGGCAAAGGCGCCGAAATACAAAGCCAGCAAACCCACAACCGGCCGGGGCAATAAAAAAGGACGGCATCTGCCGTCCTTTTTTGACCACAAACTGTGTAAATAAACAGTAAGCGGTTGGGCTTTCGCCCCCCTGATTACAGGGAGTAGTACATCTCGAATTCGATGGGGTGGGTCGCCTGGCGCAGGCGGGTCACTTCACCCATCTTCAGTTCAATGTAGGCGTCAATCATGCTGTCGGTGAACACACCGCCCTTGGTCAGGAAGCTGCGGCCCACGTCAAGCGCGTCCAGCGCCTGGTCCAGGCTGTGGCAAACGGTTGGCACTTTTGCATCTTCCTCGGGTGGCAGATGGTACAGATCCTTGGTGGCGGCTTCGCCTGGGTGGATCTTGTTTTCCACGCCGTCCAGGCCGGCCATCATCAGGGCCGAGAAGCCCAGGTAAGGGTTCATCAGTGGATCGGGGAAACGCGCTTCGATACGGCGGCCCTTTGGATTGGCAACGTAAGGAATGCGGATCGATGCCGAACGATTTTTAGCCGAGTAAGCCAGCTTGACCGGCGCCTCATAGCCAGGAACCAGACGCTTGTAGCTGTTGGTGCCTGGGTTGGTGATGGCGTTCAGGGCACGTGCGTGCTTGATGATGCCGCCGATGTAGTACAGGGCGAAATCAGACAGGCCTGCATAGCCGTCACCGGCAAACAGGTTTTTGCCGTCTTTCCAGATGGACTGGTGAACGTGCATGCCGGAGCCGTTGTCGCCGACAACAGGCTTGGGCATGAAGGTGGCGGTTTTGCCGTAGGCGTTGGCCACGTTCTGCACGACGTATTTCAGGACCTGGGTCCAGTCGGCGCGCTGAACCAGCGTGCTGAAACGGGTACCGATTTCGTTCTGGCCGGCGCCGGCCACTTCGTGGTGGAACACTTCGACGGGGATGCCCAGCGATTCGAGGATCAGGGCCATCTCGGCGCGCATGTCTTGCGTGCTGTCGACAGGAGGCACGGGAAAGTAGCCGCCCTTGACGGTAGGACGGTGGCCGCGATTGCCGCCTTCGAGCTTGGCGCCGGAGTTCCAGGGTGCTTCGTATTCTTCGATCTTGAAGAAGGTGCCCGACATGTCAGTGTTCCAGCGCACGTCGTCAAAGATGAAGAACTCTGGCTCAGGGCCGAAGTAAGCGGTGTCGCCCAGGCCGGAAGCCTTGAGGTAAGCCTCTGCGCGCTGCGCGATGGAGCGCGGGTCGCGGTCATAGGCCTTGCCGTCGGCGGGCTCGAGCACGTCACAGCTCATGAACAGAGTGGTTTCTTCAAAGAACGGATCGATGTTGGCCGTCTTTGGGTCAGGCATCAGTTGCATGTCGGAGGCTTCAATGCCCTTCCAGCCGGCAATTGAGGAGCCGTCGAATGCATGGCCCGACGTGAATTTGTCTTCGTCAAAGTGGGACACGGGCACGGTCACGTGCTGTTCTTTGCCCCGGGTATCGGTAAAACGGAAGTCAACAAACTTGACCTCGTTTTCCTTGACCATTTTCATGACGTCTGCGACGGTCTTTGCCATCAAAATCTCCTGTTGCTGGATGGGTGGTTGAAAAATCTATTCGGGCTGTCGAATGCACTTTTTGTGCCACAGACATTGGCGCTTCAGTTTCCCGCCAAGCCCCGGATTGTGCCGTGATCTGGCTTCAGTTCCAGCCTTTGGCAGGCTGAAAATGCAAAAAACACCGGCCGACAACGAATGCACCATGATCGTGCATTAACATGGGCGCACAAGATTGGTGCAAAAAATCAACGCACCAACTCAGGGCCAAACTTCAGGTCAAATTTGTGCAGCCCGGCCAGCATGGCCGGATAGGCCAAATTGACCGCCTCGGGCGCGCCTTTGACGCCCAGTTCAATATGGCGGCCATATTCCGGGTGATCCACGCTGGGCAGGCTAAACACTTTCACTCCCGCATGGGCCGCTTCAATATCGAGCATCAGGGGCGTGAGCATGGCCTCCATGGACCCAAAAATGATCACCGACTTCTCGGTGTAAGGCGATTTTTGGTGCAGGTGGGCGTACTGGTTGTCGAGCACCCATTCAATCATCGGCCAGGCCATCACCGGGAAGCCGGGAACGAAGTGAACCGCCCCCTGCCCCGCCCGGCAGGTAAAGCCCGGAATCTTGTTGTACGGATTCGGAATAATCTCCGCGCCGACCGGAAACACGCCCATGTTCAGGCGGTGGATGTTGTCGTCGCGGTCAGGCTCGTAGGGTGTCCCCTGCTCTTTCGCCACATCCGCCATGCGTTCGAGGATCAGTGTTTTGGCCGTGGGATGCAGCGCAAGGTCAACGCCCAACGCTCTGGCGGCGCACTGCCGGGTGTGGTCGTCAGGTGTGGCCCCTATACCGCCGCAGGAGAACACCACGTCGCCGTTCTCATGCGCCGCTGCGAACGCGCGTGCCAGCGTGGCCGTGATACGCGCCGGATCGTCGCCGACGTAGTCGGCATAGGCCAGCTGCAAGCCGCGCGCACCCAGCAGTTCGATGGCTTTCGGCAGGTGTTTGTCGGCTCGTTTGCCGGAAAGGATTTCGTCGCCGACGATGATGAGGCCGAATTGTGGGGTCATGTTCAGGCTTGCCAGGTAATGGGTTCAGGGTTGTGATTCGGGCTTGCCGCCCAGCGAACCGAAGCTGGGCGCCGGCCCGGGGAGGGCATCGGGGGCCAGCTCATTTGCTATCGATTCAATAGCTGCTTGCGCAAGCGGGTCGGGCGCCAGGGCATTATTTTTCTTGCGAAGTTGTTCCAGGGCCGACAGCGTGTAGTGCGCAAACCAGAGCGAGGAAAACGCAAACACCAGGGTGTAGATCCAGATGGCCACCGGCACCAGGATGGGCGCCATGGCTACAAACATCGCGCCCGAGGCCCACAGCAGGCTGGGTGCCGCGCCCAGGTAGCCGCTGAACACACCGATCGCCAGCAGCGGCAGGCGATGTTCCTTGAATATCTGGCGCCGCTCTTCACTGCTGGCGTGGTCCACCATGGCGTCATAAGACATGACGCGGTAAGTCAGCCAGCCCCAGATCAGCGGGGGCAACACCAGGATCAGCGGGGGAATCAGCCAAAGCGGAATCGAAACGACCAGCGCCACCACGGCCAGCAAGGTCGAGCCCAGCGACCAGAACAAACTGGTGAACAGTGAACCGCCCCGTTTGCGCTCCATCTGGGGAAAGCGCCGTTCAGCCACCAGGGCCACCATGGCCGGTGTCATGAGCAGTGCCACGAAGAGCAACGCCACGATCACAATCACGGGGATCGCCAGGAACAGCAACAACGCCGGAGCCAGCACCGTGCGCAGGTCGCTCAGGCCGAGGCCCTCAAGCCAGCGCACCAGCGTGCCGACAAGCTCATAGCTTCCGATCTGCGACCGGATAGCTTCCACGGCATCGTTCCAGAAAAAAAATCCCAGGCCGAGCGAGATCACCACCATGATGATCAGCGGCAGGACGGACAACGCAATGACCCGCGGGTGCAGGCAATACATCGCGGCGCGCCAGAAGGCGTCTAGGAGTTTGCTCATGACCGACAGGATAACGCAGCCCCATGGCTACCGAAAACACGGCGGATGTCTTCAACCCAGCATGAGCCGCGGGACCGGCTTTGCCAGACCGCAGGCGGGCGGCCCCCTCGGGGGGGCAGCGCATTACACGAAGTGAAAAGCGTGGGGGCTCATGCTTCAGGCCCGGCCAAACAAGCGCTTGAGGCCCATCCATTGCTGCGACCAGAAACCTTTGCCGTAGTCGCGGTTGGCTTCGACCTGGTCGCGAATGCCCGTCGGGTCATAGCGCTGCTCAAAATTGACCGTGCGGAACAGCATGTCCCACCAAGGGAGCAGCACGCCGAAGTTGTGGCCCCCCAGCGTTTTGGGGCCATGGCTTTCGTGGCCAATGCCGATGCTGTGGTGCAAGCGGTGAAAGCGCGGGCTGATCCACAGGCGCTCGCCCACCTGCCCGAACCACATCCGCACATTGGCATGCTGAAAGCTTTCGCTGAGCTGGGTAAAGGCCACGATGGCGATGAACTGCCCCGGCGCCACGCCGATGAGCTGGGCCACCAGCACGACGATGGAGTCGACCAGGATGTCGTCCAGCAGGTGGTTGCGGTTGTCGCTCCACATCGTCATCTGCCGCTGCGCATGGTGCAGCGAATGCAGGCGCCACCACCACTCGATCTGGTGCTGGCCGCGATGCGTCCAGTACGCCACAAAGTCAAACACCACGAGGTAAATCGCGAAGCTGACGAGGGCGTTGTCCGTCACACCCGGCCAGAGCTGGTCTAAATGAAAAGTGCCGTAGCCGGCCGTGCGCAGCGCGCCAAACGCCTCGTCAAACCACGGGTCCAGCGTGAAAAACAGCGCGATGCGAAACAGGCCCAGCCGGTGGATCAGGGTGTAGAGCACATCGGTGCGTATGGTGGCCCGGTCCAGCACGGGCTCTACCGGCCGCCAGCGCTGCAGCGGGCCGACGATGGCCAGCAAGATCAGCACCTGGATCACGCCCACCATGAACCAGGCAGTGGCGTCGTAGCCGTCTTCCAGCAGGTTGCCCATGCCCAGCGCAAACATGGCCGGCTGCACGGCGGACTCAAACAGCCACTGCTGCGCCATTGAAAAGAGATCGCTGAACCAGTCCATGTGGCTTATTTTGAAGGCCTGGCAGGTGCCGGCGTGGCCTGCGACGCAATCCAGTCTTTGTACTGGGGATGTTCAGCCAGGGTCTTGAAGCAAAAGCCCCGCGACTGCAGGCCGGTGATGAGCGGCTCCAGCACGGCAGGCGCCCAGGGGTCCTTGCGCGACCAGATGCCCAGGTGGGCCAGCAGGATGTCGCCGGAGCGGATGTCGCGCAGCGCCTTCTTCAGCAGGAAATCATTGCCGAACCTCTCGCTGGCGAGCTCATCACCCAGGAAACCGGCGGGCGACCAGCCCACATGCTCAAAGCCGCAGGACTTGGCCGCTGCCAGCAGCGCGGGCGAAGTCTTGCCGCCCGGCGCGCGAAAGAGCGGCAGTGTTTTTTTTCCGGTGATTTCTTCGAGGCGCTTGCTGGACTTGCCGATTTCTTCGCAGTACTGCTTCGCCGTCCAGGTGAAGTCCTTGCCTTCCTGCGGGCCCGCAGAAGGCCGCATCCTGAACTGCACCGGTGTATCGGGTGCGCCGGGTACATCGCCCCGCCAGTAAACGTGGTCCCAGGTGTGCGAGGCAAATTCGTGGCCTTCACCCGCCCGCGCCTTCCACCAGCCAGCCCACTGTGTGCCCAGGCTGCCATCGCCGGTTTGCGTGCGCTCATTGGCGGCAAAAAAGGTGACCTTGACCTTGTGCCTGTTCAGCACGTCAGCCATCAGCGGCGCAACAGCCATGTGGCCAGTGTCCAGCGTCAGGTAAACGGGTTTGCAGGCCGCTTCGGCCGGCTGCGGCGCGTTTTGTGCGGATTTTTGTGCATTGTTTTTGCCTGTAGCCCATACAGGATGAGCGCAAGCAGCTACAAAAACGATAGCAAGCATCGTCTGCAACAGACCAGCCGTAGCGGCGGTCGGCGGGGACTTTTCAAGCAAGCCGGGGCCGCGGAACCGGCTTCGCCGGGCCGCAGGCGCAGCGGCCCCCCCGGGGGGCAGCGACCCACACGAAGTGGGGGAGCGTGGGGGCCTATCTAGCGGCGTGGTCAAGCGTCCAGACGCCATGGGGGCTCTTTCCAACATTGACCTGCCGGACGATCTTGTGGCTTGCCACGTCGATCACCGTGAGCTTGCGTGCCCAGCGCGATGTGACCAGTATCTGCTTGCCGTCGCGGCTCACGTCGATACAGTCAGGGCCGCCCGGCGCGGGGTAGTTGTCTACCACTTCCAGGGTCTGCAGGTCGATCTTGCTGATGCTGTTGGCCACGCGGTTGCTGACCAGCACATGGCGTTTGTCGCCGAAGGCGCGGAACGCGTGCGCTCCGGCACCGGTCTTGATGACCTTGGTGCGCTGCGGTTGCGCTCCGCTCACGTCATACACCTCGACGGCGTCGCCGCCGGTCAGGCCCACCAGCAGGTGCTTGTCGTCGGCTGTGCCATACACGTCGGCCGGTATGGATCCGGTCTTGACGCGCCACTTGATGGACTGGCTGGGCAGGTCGATGGCGATCAGCTCGTCACTGTCCTGCATGGTCGAATAAACCGTGGTGCTTTTGGTGTCTATCCACAGATGGCTCGGTGTCCGGCCGGTGGCCACGCGCCTGGCCAGCGTGATGTCCTTGCCGTCCCACTTGTAGATGTCGATGTGGTTGAGGCGGTTGGCGGCCGTGACAAACCATTTCATGTCGGGAGAAAAGCGCAATTGGTAGGGGTCGATGATGCCGCGCACCGTGCGCTGCACTTCAGCGGTTTTCGGGTCGATGAAGGTGAGCGAGTCCGACAGCGCGTTGGCAACAATCACCGACTTTTCATCGGGCGTGAGGTACAGGTGATGCGGCTGCTTGCCGGTGGCAATGCGTCTGGTTTCCGTCCAGGTGGCCGGGTTGATCACGCTGACACTGTCTTCGAGCGAGTTCAGCACAAAAACAGGCGTTGTGATTCCCGAAAGTGCGGCACCAGCGGCGGCCGTCTGGGCAAAGGCGGTGGAGCATGCCAAACCGGCAAGGGCAAGCAGCCAGGCGGCGGCAAAACGGACGAAAACATTCACAAAAACGGTCTTTCTACGTGCAACCGGCTAGTGTACCGGGCGTCAGCGATGGCAAATGCGTAAAGGTGCCCAAAAGTCCTCTGCGGCCCCTTTTCCCAACGCCAGATTCGCCCAATCGTTTACATCCTTTACGATGCAACGATGAATTTGATGGAGATCAACGGCGCGCGCCTGGAGGTCAGGCACATCGCCGGGCGCGTCGACCTCGCTCCGGTGGTTTTCCTGCATGAAGGCCTGGGCTCGGTCAGCCTCTGGACGCAGCGCGGCCTGGACTGGCCCCAGGCGGTGTGCACGGCAACCGGACGGGCGGGTATTGTGTATTCGCGACGCGGCTACGGGCAGTCAGAGCCCGTACCAAACGTACGCGGCGAACCGGCAGAGCAGAACGGCCAATGCACCGGCCGCCTGCTGCCCGACTACATGCACCGCGAGGCCTGGGAGGTGTTGCCCGCGCTGCTGGGTATGCTGCGGGTTGAAAACCCCGTGTTGCTCGGCCATTCCGACGGCGCAAGCATCGCCCTGCTCCACGCCAGCCGCCATCCGGTTTCGGCCTGCATCGCGATGGCGCCACACGTGCTGGTCGAAGACATCGCGGTGCAGGCGATCGCCCAAGCGACTGCTGCATTCGAGTCTGGCGGCCTGCGCGAGCGCCTGGCTCGTTACCACGCTGATGTGGACGTCGCTTTCTGGCAATGGAACGATGTCTGGCTGTCGCCGGCCTTTCGCAGCTTTGACATCCGGCCGGACTGCGCGCGCATTGCGGCCCCGCTGCTGCTCATCCAGGGGCTTGAGGATGAGTACGGCAGCATGCGGCAGCTGGACGAGATTGCACTGGCAGCACCCCATGCCCGGCAACTGAGACTGGCCGCCTGCGGGCACTCACCCCAGCGCGATCAGCCTGAAAAAACGGTTGAAGCGATCGCTGACTTTCTCAAAGACATCGATTGAGCCGTTTGGTAGTCGCTACGTTTTTCATAGCTGCTTGCGCTCGTCCCTATTGGTTTACAGGCCGATTTCATTTAAAAACAAGGCCTGAACCGTCATTTCAACGCGACGCAGGTGCTGCTCAAGCCTCTTTGACTTCGATGTGGTACGTCGCCCAGGGACACCAGGCAAAGCGCGCCGGCAGCGGCTTGGCAGCCATGTCGGGAAAGCGGTCCGCGTCATACACCGCCCAAAGCGGTCCCAGCCCGCCCAGCGCCATGGGTTGGCCGTCCAGATGGGTGGCAACGATGAAGCGGTATTTGCCAGCCTCGGTGGCGGTGACCTGGGCTGCGTAGCCGTCCACGGCGCGCAGGAAAAGCGTCGTCTTGTCGGTCAACTTCACGCCGGCAGCTTTCATGACATCGGCCAGCAAGGGGCCTTTCAGGGTGTGCGGCTTGCTGTCGTATTCCAGCGTCGGCTTGATGGTGACGGCCGGCAGCGCCGTGAGTGCGGCAAAGTCAAAGACATGGGCCTTGTCGAACTGGATTTTCTGCTTGCCCATCATCTGGTCGAGCACCGGGTCGAAGGCGCCGCGGTTGCCCCCACCGATCAGCCCGCTGACGGTCAACAGGATCGGGCCTCGCGACGCCTTGGGCGCGTGTTGCGCCAAGGCCAGCGACGGTGCGGCCACGGCACCGATTGCGGCGGCATTCAGGAATTGACGACGTGGGTTCATGTTTCCTCCGGGTTTGCTTTTTGCGAAGCTGGCAGCGTAACCGCTTGCCGCCGCGTCTGGATCAGGTTTTTTACCGGTTTCAGGGGGTTTTGACCGAAGGCGCTGAAATGCTGGCCATGTCCTGCGCCGTGAGCCAACGCCATTCGCCGGGTTTCAGGTCAGGCGGCAAATCCAGCGAACCAATGCGTGAACGGTGCAGGCCACCCACGTCCTCGACCCGGTTGCCCACCGCGGCAATCATGCGCTTGACCTGGTGGTATTTGCCTTCGGTAAGCGTCAGGCTGAGCTGGTTCTCGCCGGTCTTTTCGCAGCTTGCCGCACGAACGGGCTTGGGGTCGTCGTCCAGCACCACGCCGGCCAGCAGCCTGGCGACCTGCTTGTCGTCGACCGGGTGCTTGGCCCTCACCTCATAAACCTTGGGCACATGGTGCTTGGGCGAGCTCATGCGGTGGATGAACTTGCCGTCGTCCGACAGCAGCAAGAGGCCGGTCGTGTCCTGGTCCAGCCGGCCCACCGCCTGCACGCCGGCCGCTGCGCCACCGCCGCGCTGACGGATCGGCGCCGGTAGCAGGGTGTAGATGCTGGGGTAGGTGCTGGGCTTTTGCGAGCATTCGTAGCCCGCCGGTTTGTGCAGCATCAGGTAGGCTTTCTCGTGGTACTCCCAGGCCACGCCCTGCACCGTAAAGTGCAGCCCCTCTGCTATAAATTCCATAGCTGGTTCCGCACAAGGGACGCCCGCTACAGCCACAAAACCCTGTTGAACCAGCCCCGCGCACACGCGCCGCGTGCCAAAGCCCTGAGAGAAGAGAATTTCTTGAAGTTGCATGCTTGCCATGGGACCTATTGTCGCCGGGAGGCAGCGACGGGCAGGCAGCCGGGGAAACCGCAGGCCGAATGGCCAGAATTGCCACTTTGGCCGTTTCGAGCCACACCGGCCAGCTGTGCGCGCGTTTTCAGCCATGGCCTCCCCAAGTCAAGCCAGATCGCCCTGCCTGTTGACTGCGGTCAAGCGATTCCAGGGGCCGGCGTCCTATGATCTTTTTCGGAAAACGGTCAAAAAACAGACAACGGCAGAGAGACGGCGAAAGAGACTCATGGAATTTGAAATACCGGAATCCCTGGCCAACACCTTGCTGGGGATGATCAACGCGGAGTCGCCGCTGGCCCGGCGCCTGAGCGAGCACGGCATGTCGCGCGGCAAACGCGTGGTACCCAGCCGCCTTTTTGACCTCACCACGCTGAATACGCTGTACGGCCTGTGCCGGGCGGCCAACGAGCGCGAGTTGATGTTTCAAATGCTGGCGCTGGACAACATCCACGCCGCGCCGGCTGCGCGCAAGATCCCGAGCCTGGAGCAGCTGATTCCGGGCCTGATCGCCTGGCTATCGCGCGACATGATCGATGGCTGGCTTTACAAACGCGGCAAAGACGGCGTGCTGCTGCCCTGGTTGGTGCATTCGATGCGCTATGTGCAGCCCACCGACGGCTCGGCCTACGTGGTCATCGGCCTTCTGGCCAACACCGTGCAGGCCGCTGGGCGCGAGCCCATCACCGACCCGCGCATGCGGCGCACCGGTATGACCTACGGCATCAGTTTTTATGCTGACGACATCGAGAACCACACCATCCCCGAACTGATGACCGGCGACGGTTTCTACAAGGAATGTGCCGAGTTCAAGGCCGAATACGAAGCGCACGCCAAACGCTTCATGCAATTGCAGCCGAAGTTCGGCGCGCAGTTCACCATCTCGGGCGCGGCCTGGATGTCGGACGACAGCCCCCGGCCGCAACTGGAATGCCGGCGGCTGCAGGCCGGCACCAACGCGCGCTGCGTGAACGACGAGGAGTTGCTGGAGCGGCAGTTCGACACCACGGCCGACGCGACCTTCTGGCGCAAAAGCGGCATCGCCGAGGGCTTTGAGCGGGTGCCGCTGCACTGCTACCTGCATCTCTTTCACCTGGATTGGCATCGCAATCTGTGGGTGCATG
>NZ_JBFUCA010000062.1:0-12923 GCF_056405475.1 Polaromonas sp. P1_G4 | reverse complement strand
GGGATACAGGTGCGGCAGCGGGCCCAGGATGGCGTCGGGCCAGCAGTTGGCGCCTAGCGCCACGCTTTTGCCGGGCAACCATTCCAGATTGCCGTGTTTGCCCACATGCACCACCGCGTCGACCGCAAACTGGCGGCGTAGCCAGAAGTAAACCGCCAGGTAGTTGTGCGTGGGCACCAGGTCGGCGTCGTGATACGTGGCAACCAAATCCAGGTCTCGCCCGCGCGCGGGCTGGATGCCGACAAACACATTCCCCAGGCGCAGGCCGGAGACCATGAAGCGGCCGCTGCGCACCATGGGGTCCTGTTCGGGGGAGCCCCACAGCGCGTTCACTGCGTCGCGGCTGGCAGCGTCCAGTTGGTTGAAGTCCTGCAGGTAGTCGGCCATGGCAAGACTCTGGCCTGCCGGCCGGATATCGTTCGCGTCCAGGTTGTTGGTCACGCCTGCCATCAGCGCGGCGATCAGTGCGTCACCGCCTTCGGGCAAGGCACCTGTGACATAACCTGCGTCCTGCATGGCGCGCAGCAGGGCCACCGTGGAGGCCGGGGTGTCCAGGCCCACGCCATTGGCCAGGCGCGCGTCATCGTTGGGGTAGTTGGCCAGGATCAGCGCGACGCGTTTGTCAGAATTTGGCTTGTCGCGAAGTACGCACCACCGGCGCGCCAGCTCAGCCACAAAGGCCATGCGTTCGGGTTCGGGCTGGTAACGCACCACGTCCACCTCGGTGCGTTCATCGCGCCAGGCCAGGCCCTTGAAGCTGATGGCGCGGGTGCCGATGCGGCCGTCCACCTCGGGCAGCACCACTTGCATCGCCAAATCGCGCGGCGCCAGGCCATGTGGGTCGGCCGCCCACTGTTCTTGCGCACAGCCTGCGGTGATCAGCTGCAGCACGGGTGCGTCGCCGGCCAAAAGCTCCATCTGTGCGCCCTCCACGCTGTCAACGTCGTCGCCATCGAGTGCGGTGATCGCAAAGCTCGTGGCGTTCAGCACCACGCCCACACCGTGCTGTACGGCCAGCGATTGCAAAAGCGCGAGGCTGGCAGGGTTCTTCAGCGAGTCCACGGCCACAGCCACAGCATTGAGACCCACCGCGTTGAGTGCGGCCAGCATGGCATCAAACACCGCCGTGTTGCCAGCTTGTACATGGGCGCGGTAGAACACCAGCAACGCCGCAGGAGCTCCGTCACGCCACGCCTGCGGCACAGGTGACTGGTAGACCAAGGCCGGTGGTAGCGCCGCAGGCGGCGTGGGTCGTGCGCCCAGGCCAAAAGCGGAGTGGCCTATCAATTCAAAAAAGTTGCGGGCGTTGTCACGGCCGCCTTCGCGCAGGCAGCGCCAGAGCTGGCGGCAATCTTCATGTGGGGCGGTGCTGCGCAGCAGCAGCTGCAGGTCTTCGCTCGCATCACCCGAGAACAGGGCCAGCCACTGTCCGCGTTCGCGTGCCAGTTCGCGCACGCGCTCCACCACATAGGCCCAGTCGCTGGCCGCGCCCAGGTGGTCGATCACCACCACGCGCGCATGCTGCAGCACATCGTCCACATACATGTCCGCCGACGCGGGCTGGCGCAGCCACATCAGGTTCGCCAGGCGCACTGTGGGAAAGTCCTCGGGCAACGCACCCGCCGCATCGGCCAACAGCGACAGCGTGGTATCCGCCGCGCTGAGCACCACGATGTCACCCGGCGTTTGCTCCACGCGCACCACGCCCTGGCCACCGTCTTCAACGTGGCCGCCGGGGCGGGTGGAGAGCAAATGCATGTTTTATTTCACAAGGTAAGGTTGAACAGTCCATCCTGGCGCAGGTCGATGGGGCGCTCTGCGCAGCGGCATAAAGGAGGAGCCCGCAGGGCGGAGGACAGCCGCGGAGCGGAGTGCCCCGTCGGCCTGTGCCCGCCACAAAACTAAAGCTTCAGCGTGCATTTGGATTCAAGCCGCGACGGGTGCCGCCAGCGCCGCACTCAACTCAGCCTGCAACACAGCCGCATTGAGCTCGGAACCAATCAGCACCAGGCGCGACTGGCGCACTTCATCCGCACGCCAGGGGCGATCGAAGTAGCTGTCAAAGCGCGTACCGACGCCCTGCACCACCAGGCGCATGGCCACACCGGGCAAGGCCACAAAACCCTTGGCGCGGTAAATCTCGTGGCGGCCCACCACATCGCGCAGCGCGGCCAGCAATGCTTCGCGGCCGGTCACGTCCAGCGCCACCTGCACCGAGTCAAACGCATCATGGTCGTGGTCTTCTTCCTCGTCGTGATGCGTCTTGCGCTGGTCGATCTGGTCTTCCACTGCGCGCTCCAGGCCCAGCAACACGCCAATATCGATGCGGCCATGCTGCGCATGCACCAGCTTCACACCGGGCAAGGTTTCGGCGCGGATGGCGGCTTCCACACCCACCAATTCTTCGGCCGTCAACCCATCCGTCTTGTGCACGATCACCAGATCCGCCGTGGCCAGTTGATCTTCAAACAACTCGTGCAGCGGCGAGTCGTGGTCCAGGTTGTCGTCGGCGCGGCGCTGGGCGTCCACGGCCACCGGGTCGTCGGCAAAATCACCGGCGGCCACCGCAGGCGCGTCCACCACGGTCACCACCGCATCCACCGTGAAGGTGTTGCGCAGCGCGGGCCACTGGAAGGCCTGCACCAGCGGCTTGGGCAGTGCCAGGCCAGAGGTCTCGATGATCAGATGGTCGATCTGGTCACGGCGCTTGGCCAACTGCTCCATCACGGGCGCGAACTCTTCCTGCACCGTGCAGCACAGGCAGCCGTTGGCCAGCTCATACAGCTGGCCATTTTCTTCACCGTTCTCGTCGCAGCCAATGCCACAGCCGCGCAGCAGTTCGCCGTCGATGCCGAGTTCGCCAAACTCATTGACGATGACTGCAATGCGACGGCCCTGCGCGTTGGCCAGCAGGTGGCGCAAGAGCGTGGTCTTGCCGCTGCCCAGAAAGCCGGTGACGATGGTGGCGGGAATTTTTCGGGTTTGCATAAGAGTCTCTCGGGTAAAGAAAATTAACGGGGCGCGTCACGGGGAGGCAGGGCCTTGAGGCACTCCACCAGCATCTGGGCGGCCTCGCCCAGGCGGGGGCCAGGGCGTGACAGCAGGTCCATGCGTTCAGTATCCAGCAGGCACAGCTGCTGCTGGCGCACTGCCGGCAGTGCACTCCAGCCGGGGCGGTCTGACAGATTGGCCAGCGTGGCGCGCGGGCCAATGATGAGATCGGGGGGGCGGCGCAGCAGCAGCTCGGGGTTGATCCTGGGGAACAGGCCCAGGTCGCCGCTCACCACATTGACCAGGCCCAGCCTGGCCACGGTCTCGCCAATAAAGCTTTTTTCGCTGGCGGCAGACGACCCTGCCCCCACTTCCACATACACGCTGCGCCCGCGCAATGCGGCGGGCATGCGGCCCGCGGCGATGTCGAGTTCGGTGTCGATACGGACTATCAGTTCGTTGGCGCGGGCCGGTTCACCCAAGGTGTCGCCCAGCTTCACCAGCATGCGTTTCAGATCCGAATGGGTGCGGGCATCCAGCATCATCACCGGCACGCCCAGCGCCTGCAGGCGTTCCCCCGCGCGGCTGCGCGGACCCAGCAAGACCAGATTGGGACGCAAGGTCACAATGCGCTCGACCTGCGCGTCTTCCAGCCCGCCCACCTTGGGCAGCGCCAGTACCGGAACGGGCCAGGTGGAGTGGCGATCGGTGCCCACCAGCTGCGCGCAGCGGCCCAGCGCACACACGGCTTCGGTCAGCGAGGGCGCGAGCGTGACGATGCGCGACACCGGCTGCGAGCTCTGCGCCATCGCGAAGCTGCAGAGCAGCCCGAGAACTGCCAGCAACGAGACCGTGGGCAGCAGGCGCAATGCCATACGTGCAGCAAAACGTGAGCGGAATTCCTCTTCACCAGCCGGGGCCGCGGAACCGGCTTTGCCGGGCCGCAGGCGCAGCGCCCCCTCGGGGGGCAGCGCATTACACGGAGCCGAAGGCGAAGTGAAAAGCGTGGGGGCCATATTTCTAATCTTCAATGCCACGTTGCGCGGGCACGCCCGCCTTGAAGTGGTGCTTGATCAAAGTCATCTCCGTCACCGTATCCGCCAGGTCCACCAGCTCACCCGGTGCATTGCGGCCCGTCAACACCACGTGCACATGCGGCGGGCGCTCGCGCAGGCAGGTCAGGATGGTTTCCAGCGGAATCCAGCCGTAGCGCAGCGGGTACATGATTTCGTCCAGCACCACCATGAAGTGCTCGCCGGCGCGAATGGTGGCTTCTGCCTTGGCCCAGCCGTCGAGCGCCAGTTGCGCCGAATGGTCCAGGTCGCGGCTCTTCCAGCTGAAGCCGTCGCCCAGGCCTTCAATAGGAATACCCAACTGCTCGAACAAGCGGTGCTCACCAAAGCGCGCCGTAGGCACCTTCATGAACTGGTAGACCTTGACGGCCTTGCCCCGGCCGTGGGCACGCAGGGCCAGACCAAAGGCCGCCGTGCTCTTGCCCTTGCCGTGGCCGGTATTGATCATGATCAGGCCACGACGCTCGGCCGTGGGAACGACACGTTCGTAATCGACGGGTGGGGTTTCAATTTGCATGGGGGCTCTCTTTGCAGGATGGTTCACTTTGGGCAGCGCARTCCACTGCCCTTGCAAGGGGTGGACGGCAATGCGTCCGTCAAATACGTCTTCCAGTGCGCGGTGGGTGGCCAGATCGGCGCAGGCGCCTTGGTGGGTGATGCGGCCTTCAGCCATCACGACCATGGTGTCGGCTTGCAGCGCCATGGTGATCTCATGCAGCACGCTCACCACGGTTTTTCCTTCAGCCACCAGGGCACGCACCACGTCCAGCCAGTCGGCCTGGTGCGGCGGGTCGAGGTTGGCCAGGGGTTCGTCCATCAGCAGCACCTGAGCTTGCACTGCCAGCGCGCGGGCCAGCAGCACACGCTGGCGCTCGCCGCCCGACAGCTGCCCCAGGGCGCGCTCGCGCCAGTCCCAGGCGCGGGTGGCGCGCAGAGCCTGCTCCACCGCAGCACGGTCGGCAGCGCTGGGCGGCGCCAGCCAGGCCTGGTGCGGCAGGCGGCCCAGCATGGCCACGTCCCACACCGTCAAATCATCGGCAGAAGTTTCGTTTTGGCCCAGCCAGGCCAGCTGGCGGGCACGTTCACGATGCGGCAGGTTTTGCATCGGCTGGCCCAGCAGCGTGACACTGCCGCTGTGCGGCAGCACGCCGGCCAGCGCCCTGAGCAAGGTGGACTTGCCCGCACCGTTGGGGCCGACGATGCTGGTCCACCGGCCCGCTGCAATGTCCAGGCTGATGCCGTGCAGCACGTGTTGCTTTTGCAAGCCATTTCCGAGGCTGGCCCTTATGGAGTCTGCGCCAACAGCTATTGAATTTATAGCATTTCTCATGCCGCGCGCCCTCCGCCCAGGTTGCTGCTGCGATGCATCAACCACAACAGGTAGCCGCCGCCCAGCACCGCGGTGAGCATGCCCACGGGCAATTCCTGCGGGGCAATCAGCCAGCGTGCCAGCGTGTCGGCAGCCATCAACAGCACGCCACCCATCAGGCTGGAGAGCAGCATCAGGTGGGCGTGCGTGGTCTTGACCACCGAGCGCACCAGATGCGGCGCGGCCAGGCCCACAAAGGCAATCAGCCCGGTTTGGGCCACCGCGGTGCCCGTGGCCAGCGCCAGCACCGCCACCAGCGCCGCCCGCATGGGCGCCACGGGCAGGCCCAGGCTGACGGCGGTGGCGTCGCCCAGGCTCAGGCCGTCGAGCACGCGCGCCAGCAGCCACGCCGCCAGCACACACACGCCCCAGACACTGGCCATGAGCACGCACGAGGTCCAACCGACAAAGGCGGTCGAGCCCAGCATGAAGGCCTGCATGGCCTGCAACGATTCGGGCGAGAACAGCAGCACCAGGTGCGTCATGGCACCCAGCACCACGCCCACCACCACACCGGCCAGCAGCAGGCGCAGCGTGTGGCCCACACCGCGCGACAGCACCAGCGTGAGCATCACCGCGAACACCGCGCCCAGAAACGCCGCACCGGTCAGCCCCAGACGCACCCACAAGCTGCTGGAGAACACGCTGACGGCCATGCCGCCACTCATCATGCTTCCTACCGATCCTCCCAACATACCGGCGCCCCCACCCAAAGCGGCCAATGCCAGCGCCACGCCCAGCGAAGCACCCKAGGCGCTGCCCAGCAAATACGGATCCGCCAGCGGGTTGCGAAACAGGCCCTGGGCTACGGCACCGGCCAGGCCCAGCAAGGCGCCGGCGGCCCAGGCACCCAAGGTGCGCGGCAGGCGGATCTGCCAGATGATTTGCTGTGCCATGGCGGTTTGCTGCGGGTCCTGTGCGGGGTTGAGCAGCGGACGAATGAGGTTCTCCAGCCCCGCGCTGCCCACACAGATGCCCAACGCCACCAAAGCCAATGCCCCCAGCACACCGGCCCAGACCAGCCAGAAAACGCGAGCTTGCATCATGGTTTGGCTCCCGGGGCGGGCGCATTTTTCAGCAGACATTGGGCCATCAGGCGCGCACCTTCAGCCATGCGCGGACCGGGGCGTACCAGCATGTCAGCCTCGTCGGGTGGAAAGATGCAGACCCGCTGCTCGCGCAGTGCGCGGATGCTTTGCCAGCCGGGCCTGGCTGTCAAACCGCCGGCGCTGCGCTGGCCGATCATGATCAGGTCAGGGTTGGCGCGAACGATGTATTCGGGGTTGAGCTTGGGGAACGGCCCGAGCTTGGCCGGCACGATGTTTTTGGCACCCAGGCGCGTGAGCGTTTCACCAATAAAGGACGACTCGCCCGCCGCATACGGGCCCTGGTTGACCTCAAAGTAGACCTTCACATTGCGCACGCTGACCGGCAGCGACTGGGCCGCCGCGGAGACACCGACGTCAATCGCACGCCAGATGCGCGCGGCATCGGGCACATCGAGCAACTGGCCCAGCTTGAGCATCACACGCTGCACATCGGCATGGCGCTTGGGCTCCAGGGCCACTACCTTGATGCCCAACGCCTGTAGCCTTTCGCCCGCGCGCGACGAGGTGGCCATCAGCACCACATCGGGCTTGAGTGCCACGATCATCTCGATATTCGGGTCCAGCCCGCCACCGACCTGAGGCAGCTTTTGCACGCTGGCCGGGAAGTTGGAATAGCGGTCTACCCCCACCAGACGCTGGCATTGGCCCAGCTCGCACACGGTCTCCGTCAGCGAAGGTAGCAGGCTGACAATACGCTGCGGCGCGGCGGGCAAGGTGACGGTGACCCCTCGGTCATCGGTGACCTGCAAGGCACGAGCGACACCCGCCAGACCAAAGGTAAAGGCAAACGCAAAAACGAGCATTACCAAGACGCGGGGCGGCAGAGCGTTTTGCGCAGGTAAAGGAGGAGCCTGCAAAGCGGGCGGGGGACACGGAGCAAAACGCTCTGCCACCCCRCGTCTGTGCAACGGGAAAAGTCTATGAAAGCGGCGGAGGTCCATCTTCATGCCGCATCCTTCAAAGTCAGCGGCAACCCTGCCGCCATCAGCGTCACGCGCTGGCACGCAGCGGCCACATCCTGGTTCAGTTTGCCCAAGGCATCCACAAAGGCGCGAACCTCGCGCCCCATCGGAATCACGCCCAGGCCAATCTCATTGCCCACCAACACCACAGGGCCAGGGGCTTTGGAAATTGCTATCAAAAGAGAAGCTGCTGGCGCACTGTCCATGAGGGCTACAGGCTTATTTGACTCAAAATCCACGGGCATCAGCCGGTTAGTGAGCCACAGCGTCAGACAGTCCACCACCACCAAGGTGTCGGGCTGGCTGTGTTTTTGAATCGCCTCCGCCAGCGCCAACGGCTCTTCCACCGTGGTCATGCCGGGCACGCGCTCGGCGCGATCCGCCTGGTGGCGGGCGATGCGCTGGCGCATCTCCTCGTCCCAAGGCTGTGCGGTGGCAATCAGCACGGCGCGGTGGCCGAGTCTCTGGTCCAGCCACTGGCACGCCAGCAGTTCGGCGCGGCGTGACTTGCCACTTTTCTGACCACCCAGAATCAATTCGCTTTTGGCAATCGTCATCGTGCTCATGATCGGAATGCTCCGGCTTGATCAGCGTCCATCCACTGCAGGATGATCTGGTGCATCCTGGCCACGCCGTCGGTCAGCGCAGCGGGGCCGGGCTGCAGGATGTCGGGGGACTTGATCTCAAACAGCTGGTTGTGACGCACCGCATTCACCGCACCCCAGCCCTCGCGTGCCACCACGTTCTCCGGCCGGAATTTCTTGCCGCACCAGGAGCCCAGTATGAGATCCGGGTTAYGGCGGACGATCTCGGCCCCGTCGGCAATGATGCGGTTCTTGCCCAGCGATTCGGCGGCGAGCTCAGGAAAGCAATCGTCACCTCCCGCGATGCCGATGAGCTCCGACACCCAGCGGATCGCGCTGATGTGCGGGCTGTCCCATTCTTCAAAATACACCTTGGGGCGGCGCGCACCCTTGGCGACCCTGGCCGCGACGGCCGCCTGCATGGCACGCAAATCGGCCTGCAACTGTGCAATGCGCTGCGCGCCCTGCTCCGCCTCACCCACCATGGCGGCCAGCTGGAACAGCATGGAGAAAATCTCGGCCACGCTGCGCTGGTTGAAGATCGTGACCTGCACGCCGCGCTTGACCAGGTCCGAAGCAATATCGGCCTGCAGGTCCGAAAAGCCCAGCACGCAGTCGGGCTGCAGTTCCATGATCTTCTCGATCTTCGCGCTCAGGAAGGCGCTGACGCGCGGCTTCTCATCGCGCGCGCGTTTGGGCCGCACGGTGTAGCCCGAGATACCCACAATGCGCTGCTGCTGGCCCAGCAGGTAAAGCCATTCGGTGGTCTCCTCGGTCAGGCAGACGATGCGCTGCGGGCCGGGCTGGTAGTGCAGCAAGTCCGTCATGCAGTCACCTCTACAGGTGCCGTGAACAGCTCCGCCACCGCTTCGGGGCAAGACGGGAACCAGGCGTGGAAGTAACTGGCGCGCACCGCACCTTGCTGCCATACGGCCTCGCCCGCATCCGGCGCAGGCGCGGTGCCCGGCCGCGAGGTGCGTGCCGCGGGCTGTAGCGGCGTGGCCGTGGTCGAGTAATGGAAAGTGTGGCCGCGCAAGGTACCGCTTTCCAGGGCCAGCTGCTGCGGGCCCAGGCCAGCCAGCAGCTTTTGCATGGTCACTTCGCCAGGCAGCACACCCCATTGCACATGGTGTTGGCCATCCAGCGTGACCAGCGTCTCAAACAGAGCCATCATGCCGCCGCACTCGGCCCATACAGGTTTGCCTGCGGAAATGTGTGCGGCCAGGCTTTCCCGCATAGGGGTGTTAGCGGCAATCGCCTCTGCGTGCAGCTCAGGGTAGCCGCCGGGAATCCACAGCGCGTCGCATGCAGGCAGCGCCGCGCCAGACAGCGGCGAAAAAAACACCAGCTCAGCACCCAGCGCGCGCAGGGTATCGAGGTTGGCCGCGTAGATAAAACAGAAAGCGGCATCGTGCGCAACAGCGATGGTTCTGCCTTTCAGCATGGGAGCAATGGGCGCAGAGGCTTCCGGCGCCGCGAAGTCCACCGCCCATCGCTGTAAGTCGTCCAGGGTCATCTGACCCAGCGGCGTGGTGGCCAGCGTATCGGCTGCGGCGTCCAGCCTTTCCATGGCATCTGCCACTTCGGTCGCGACGGTCAGCCCCAGGTGGCGCTTGGGCAAGGCCATGGCGGCATTGCGCAACACCGCACCCAGCCATTGGTCGTTTGCCACGCTGGCCTGCAGCATGCCCGCATGGCGCGCATTGGCCACGCGATTGGCCAGCACCCCGGCCCAGGGCATGTCGGGGCGATAGTGCTGCAGGCCAAAAGCCAGCGCGCCAAAGGTAGCCACCATGCCCGATGCATCCACCACCGCCAGCACTGGCAAGCCAAAGCGCTGCGCCAGGTCGGCCGCGCTGGGCTCACCGTCAAACAGGCCCATCACGCCTTCCACAATGACCAGGTCGGCCTCCAGCGCCGCCGCATGCAGGCGCGCGCGGCAATCGTCCTCGCCCGTCATCCACAGATCCATCTGGTACACCGGCGTGCCGCTGGCCAGGGCGTGCCAGCACGGGTCCAGAAAATCCGGCCCGCACTTGAAAACCCGAACCCGCCGGCCCTGACGTGCATGCAGGCGCGCCAGCGCGCAGGTCACCGTCGTCTTGCCCTGGCCGGAAGCCGGGGCGGCGATGAGGATGGCAGGGCAGCGGACGAAGGTTTGCATGGGTGGTGTGGATGAGGCTTACTTACTGGGGCGCCCAGGTCAGGCCGACGTACGCAGAGCGCCGGCCATTGGCATAGGTGCCAGCAGTCTGGTAGACCTTGTCGGTCACATTGTCCAGCTTGGCGACCAGTTTCCAGTCGCGCGACAGCGCCGTCGTGGCGCTCAGGTTCACGAGCGAATAGCCTGGCAGCACCACGTTGCTGGTGTCGCTGTCGAGTGCGTGCGAGGCCATCACCAGGTCCGTCGCCAGTTGCCAGCCGCCCACCGGCATCTCGGCGCCCAGCGTGCCGTATTGGCGGGAGCGGCGCTGCAGGGTTCGGTTGGTGACCAGGTTCTTCGGATTCTGCAGATCCAGCGAGCCGTGGATGTGAACATTGCCCAGCGTCTCGGCAGCCGTGAATGTCAGCCCCGTGTACTGGGCCTGCGCCGTGTTGGCATAGCAGCCACGATTGCTCAGCACCGTCGGCGGGCCGCCATTGATGCAGGGACCGTTGCCCGTGACGAAGCTCAGCAGGTTGGTCAGGCGGTTGCGATAAGCGGTGACACCGTACTGGGCAGTCCCTTGGCTGTATTTGAGCGCCATTTCCACGCTGCGGCCGGATTCGGGCTTCAAGGTCGAGGTGCCGTAAATGCTGAAACGCTGGTACAGCGTGGGGACCCGGAAGGAGGTGCCGGCGGATGCGGACACTTTCCACTGTGGCGTGAGCGCAAAGGCATAGGCGGCGGAGCCGGTGGTCTTTCCGCCGAATTCGCTGTCCGTGTCATGGCGGGCGTTGAACTGCACCGTGTGCGCGCCGCCGCTCCAGCCGTAGCCCAGGCTCACGCCATCCAGCGAACGGTTCCCGTTGAGGGTGCTCATGCCAGCCGGCACGGCCGAGGAGCCAACCAGGAGGAACACATCGCGACGGCTTTCCAGTGTGGCGCTCAGGAGATGCGCGCCAATGCGGTATTCGTTCTGGAACAACAACGTGCTGATGGTGCTCTTGTCGTAAGAAATCTGCGGGGTCGAGCCGTTCAGGCCTTCTTCACCTGAATCGGTACCTTGCGTGATCGTCAGCTTGGTGCTGTATTGGCCAGACCATTTGGCTTCCCACTGCAGGCCCAGGGTCTGCAGGTCGCTGATGCGGCGAAAGTCGCGTGTGAGGCCGCCGTCGTACTGCGCATCCATATGGCTCTGCAACACATTGGCTTCAATGCGGTGGTCAGGGTTGATCTGCAAACCCAGTTTGGCATTGGCGCTCTGGCTTTTGTAGCCGTCGGCATCGGGGTTTTGAGCCGGGATGGTCCGGGCATTGAAGCCATCGCTTTGTCCCTGCGTCAAGCCCAGCGAATAGTCAAAGCCGCCCGCTGAACCGCTGGCGGCGAGCTCGACCCGGCTGGTGTTGTAGGAGCCGTAGCCGACCGTCACGGAAGGCGAAAAACGGCCTTGGCCGCGCTTGGTGAAAATCTGGATCACGCCGGCCACGGCGTCGGAGCCATAGACTGCGCTGCTGGGGCCGCGCACGATCTCAATGCGATCAATCAGCGAGAGGGGAATGTTGTTCCAGGAGGCGGCTCCAGCCGTCGTCTGCGACTCCACCCTCACGCCGTCTACAAAAACCGGGGTGTGGCGGGTTTCACCGCCACGCACAAAAACGCTTGTATTGCTGCCGATACCGCCGTTACGGGTGATCTGTATGCCTGGCACGCGAACCAGAACGTCAGCCAGCCCCACCGGGCCGGCGCGCTCTATGGTTTCACGGTCAATGACCGTGACATCAGCAATGACATCGCCGATGGGTTGGGCGCTGCGCGTAGCGGTTACCACCATTTCCTTGAGTTGTGGCGCCGCGCCGGCCTGAGCCGCCGGGGCAGTCTGGGACAAGGCGGGAAATGCAGCGGCCACAGCCAGCGGAAGCACGGCAAGGCGTGTGTGGAAAACACAGGTTTTCATGGAATCAGACAATCAACAAAATACCCTCACTGGCTTCCCCGCCAGTGCATGAGCGTTACAAACGCTCATGCCAGTTCATGGACGTGCGCGTTCACCTTGTTGGCCGGTATCCGGGCTGACGGAACTGCCTCCATCGCCTTCCCAAGCGTGTGTTCAAAACGCTCAGTGGCTAGTGATGAAAGCTGAATGGGCTTCTGACTTGACGTCAGGAGCCCATTCGTCCGTATTACCGTTGCGGGGGCAGCGCAGGTTAAAGGTCTCGGCGCCAGCGAATCAGGTTGACCTGATGCATGGCTTTGACCCCCTCCTGCTTCCCGTTGAACTGCAGCGTGCGAACCACACTGCGGGCACCAACAGGGCAGATTCTACGCGGGCCTTCCCCATGTCCGGCCGCAAACCCTACAATCGGAGCTGCCATGTCGAACCAAACCCAAATCGACCAGATCGTCGAACGCGTTGAGCGGCTCCTGCTGCGCTATGAGGAGCTGCAGCGTACCAACGAGCTCCTGGTGGAGCAGGTCGGCGTTCTGACGCACGAACGCGACTCCCTCAAATCGCGGCTGGGCGCGGCACGCGCCCGTGTGGATGCACTGCTGGAGCGCCTGCCCGAAACCAACGGGCATGCCGTCAAAAACACTGTGGGAACCGAGTCATGAAACAGCTCGAAGTGCAGATCATGGGCCAAAGCTATTTGCTGGGCTGCCCCGAAAATGGCGACGCCCGAATGCTGGACGCCGT
>NZ_JBFUCA010000061.1:0-12961 GCF_056405475.1 Polaromonas sp. P1_G4 | reverse complement strand
GGTATCGAGGTAGTTCAGGGGCAGATCGTTCCAGGCAATGCTCGACACGTTGTCAAGGAGCTTGCGGTTGCTGTCAATGCGCAAGGCAAAGCCGCCGACCAGGTTGTCTTTCGCCGCCTTCAGTTCGGCCTCCAGCGGGCCGTTGGCCACAAAGTCAGCCACCACTTTGCGCACCAGGTCCACGGCTTGCGCAGCCTGGTCGGGCCGGGTCTGCATGCTGATGGTGAAGGCGCCCGCGTGCAGGGCGGGGGAGAAATAACTCGATACGCCATACGTCAAGCCGCGCTTTTCACGCACTTCGCTCGTCAGGCGCGACACAAAACCGCCGCCGCCCAGGATGTAATTGCCCACCGTCAGGGCAAAGTAGTCCGGGTCCGAGCGCTTGTAGCCCGGCTGGCCAATCAGCACCTGCGTCTGCGCCGAGGCAAACGGAATGCGTTTTTCAACCGGCGCAGCCAGCGGCTCGACCTCGGCAACGGCCGGCAACGGCGGCAGGCTGGCGCAAGCCACCTGCGGCAGACGTGACAGCAATTTGGCGGCGATGGCATCAGCCTGCGCGCGCGTCACCGCGCCCACCATGCTGATGCGCGCGCGGCAAGCCGTCACGCCGGCGGCATGCGCGGCGCGCATGTCGCTCACGCTGATGCGCGCCAAGCTTTCTTCCGTGACTTCGTACCCGTAGGGATGTGTGCCGTACACAGCTGGCGTGTAGGCGCGGCCGGCAACACTGGCCGGGCGGGTATAGGACTCGCGGATCGAGGCCTGCAGGCGTGCGCGTTCGCGTTGCCACACAACTTCGGGAAAAGCCGGCTCGGCGATCTCACGCGCGGCCAGCGCAGCCGCCTTGTCCAGCAGCGCCGGGTCGGTCAGGGTGCGCAGTGAAAAGCTCAGGCGGTCGGACGTGGTGCCGGCGCCGAACTGCGCGCCCAGGTCCGCCCAGGCTTCGCTGAGGGCGTTTTCGTCAAGCGCCGGCTCGGGAACGCACAGCCCTCCACAAATAACTTCAGGCCCCAAGCCATTGCTGGCACGCACCCCTTTTTCCAGCAGGCCGGCCATCATGCTGGCCAGGCCTGCCTTATCGGCAGGGTCACGCCGGTTGCCGGCGTCCAGATCGATCTGCACGTCCAGCATCGCAATCGCCGGGCTTTCGACCAGGTAAACCTTGGCGCCATTGGGTTGCGTCCAGTGCTGGATCGGCAGTCCGGCCAGCGCCAGCGAGTGAAAAAACAAGCTAAAAAGACCTGCAACCCATACACACCTTGCGCGAGCCGCTATTGTTTTTATAGCAATCATCATGTTGTCAGCAATTCTGGATGAGTAGGGCAGTTCAACGCTGCAGGTCACCGGCGGGCGCAGTGCCCTGGCGCGGCTTGCGGTTCGGGTCCAGCGGCTGCGGCAACAGCGTTGCCATCGTCATCTGGTCGTCACCAAAATATTTCGCGGCCACGGCCTGCACCTCGGCGCCCGTGATGCTACGCAGGGCGGCAATGATGCGTTCGCTGGCATCCAGCGGCAGGCCTTGCACCCAGTGCGAGCCGAGCTCGCGCGCCTGGTTGAAGACCGAGTCGAGCTTGTAGGTCTCGCTGGCCACCCACTGCGTCTTGACGCGGTTCAGCTCGGCCTCGCTCACGCCCTCGCGTGCCACCTTGGCCACCTGCTCGCGCAGCGCGTCAGCCACCTGCTGGGCGGTTTTACCGGCAGCGGGCACGCCGTCGAGCGAAAAAACCTGCGGCCCCCGGCCCATCAGGCCATTGGACGCACCGGCGCTGTCGGCCACACGGGACTGCTGCACCAGCGCGCGGTCGAGCCGGGCGCCGGTGTAGCCGTCCAGCACGGCGGCCAGCACCGTCAGCGCCAGCGCGTCGCGGCTGGCGCCGGCGGCCGGCGCGGCCAGGTCTGCCGGCTCCAGCTTGGGCACCTTGAAAACCATGCTGACATAGGCCTGGCTGGCCGGCGCCTTGAAGTCCATACGGCGCACGCCGGCCTGCAGGGGTTCAGCGCGTGGCTTGCGCACCGGGACGGCGCGCGCGGGGATGCCGCCGTAGTATTTTTCGGTCAGCTTTTTGACCTGCGCGACATCCACATCACCGGCAATGACCACGGCGGCATTGGCAGGCACATACCAGCGGCGGTAAAAATCGCGCGCATCGTCGGGCGTCATGGCCGCAATGTCGCTCATCCAGCCGACCACCGGGCGCCGGTAAGGCGAGGCGGTAAATGTCATGGCAGTCATCTGCTCATACAGCATGGCGCGCGGCGAATCTTCGGTGCGCAGGCGCCGCTCTTCCTTGACGACCTCGATCTCGCGCTTGAACTCGTCGTCTGCCCACTGGTTACCCGTGAAGCGGTCGGCCTCCAGGCGCATGACGTCCTCCAGCTTGCCGGCCGGAATTTGCTGGTGGTAGGCCGTGTTGTCGCGGGCGGTAAACGCGTTGTCGCGTCCGCCCAGGGCGGCTATGCGTTTTGAAAACTCACCCGGCTTGACCTTCGCCGTTCCCTTGAACATCATGTGCTCCAGCACATGGGCCACGCCCGACGTGCCGTCAACCTCGTCCATGGAGCCCACGCGCACCCACAGCATGTGGGCCACGGTGGGCGCGCGGTGGTCGGGCTTGACGATGACCGTGAGGCCGTTGGCCAGCGTGAACTGCTCCACCGGGGCCGGCACGGGCGTCTGCGCAAGGGCGGCCGTGCCCAGGCACAGTGCCAGCACCAGCGCGGGCAGGTGCCGCACGGCCGACGGGCGAAGTATGGAAGATAGGGGTACTGGGGGTGTCAAAAGGGCTGGCCTGGGGTGTTTCATAGAATAGCTGTGTGGCGCTGTACGTTGCCCCGCAACGGTGCAACAGCCCACTAGGACTCCGCAAGCATACCCAATGTTCAGTTTTTTCAAGAAAAAATCCCCCCCTCCTGCCGCACCGGCGTCTTCTGCGCCCGATGCAGCCGTCCCGGCCGGACCGGCCCCTGAACCGGCGACACCCGTACCCTCGCCGGCCTCTGCGGGCAGTGGCCTGATCGGCAGCGCGCTGGTCACCCCGATCACCATTCCGGTTCCCGGCGCCGTAGCCCCGGAGCGGGAGCGCTGGCTCAGCAAGCTGCAAGCCGGGCTGCGCAAGACCGGCTCCAGCATCTCGACCGTGTTCACCGGCAGCCGCATCGACGATGCGCTCTATGAAGACTTGGAAACCGCACTGCTGATGGCGGACGCCGGCAGCAAGGCCACCGAACACCTGTTGGCCGATGTCAAGCGACGCGTCAAGGAAGGCGGCATGACGCACCCGGTGGCCGTCAAGAACGCACTGGTGGACTCGATCGCGCAGCTGCTCAAGCCGCTGGAGCAACCCCTTGTGATCGGTCAATACCAGCCCACCGTGATCATGGTGACCGGCGTCAACGGCGCCGGCAAGACCACGTCCATCGGCAAGCTCACGCGCCATTTGGCCACCGAGGGCGCATCGGTGCTGTTGGCAGCGGCCGACACCTTTCGCGCCGCGGCGCGCGAGCAGCTCAGCGTCTGGGCCGACCGCAACACCGTCGAGATCGTCAGCCAGGAAGGCGGCGATCCGGCCGCCGTGAGTTTTGACGCCGTGAGCGCAGGCAAAGCGCGCGGCAAGGACGTGGTACTGGTCGACACGGCCGGCCGCCTGCCGACGCAGTTGCACCTGATGGAAGAGCTACGCAAGATCAAACGCGTGGTGCAGAAAGCGGATGCCACCGCGCCACATGAAGTTTTGTTGGTCATCGACGGCAACACCGGGCAAAACGCCCTCGCCCAGGTCAAGGCCTTCGATGACACGCTGCAGCTGACCGGTCTCATCGTGACCAAGCTGGACGGCACAGCCAAGGGCGGCGTTCTGGCTGCGATTGCGCTGTGGGCCCGTGAACGTGCCCTGGCCTCACCCGCGCTGCGCCCGGTGTCGGTGTATTTCATCGGCGTGGGCGAGCAGCTGGAAGACCTGGAAACCTTTAATGCGCGTGAGTTCGCGCAGGCATTGCTGGGCTGAACCAGCAGATTCGCCGCTTGCCGCTCAGGGCACCCCGAGCTTCAGCAGCAGCACCGAGATCACCACAAAGGCCACGATAAAAACGGTCTCAGCCAGCAGCAGGGCCACAGGCTTCCAGCCCAGCTTGAGCAAGTCTTCAAAACTGGTCTTCACACCCGCAGCGGCAATGGCCGTTACCAGCATCCAGCGCGATGTATCACTGGCCAGCTGAACCACGGGTGCTGCGATCAGCCCTGCACTGGCCAGCATGACCAGCACGACAAAAGCAATCAGGAAGCCCGGCACCAGCGGCACCTCTGTTTCCGGCACCTTGACGGCCGGATGGTTGCGGTACAGCACCGCAATGAACAGCACGATGGGCATCAGCATCATGACGCGAAACAGCTTGACCACGGTGGCCGTGTCACCCGCCTGCGGGCCGAGCATCATGCCGGCCGCCACCACCTGCGCGACATCGTGAATCGAGCCTCCCAGCACAATACCGGCCTGCCCCGGCAAGAGCCCGATGGCCTGCAGGCTGAAAGGGTAGACCACCATCGCCAGCGTTGACAGCACCGTGACACCGACAACAGCCAGAAGTGTGAAGCGTTCGTTTTCTTTCGTCTGGGGCAGCACGGAAGACACGGCCAGCGCCGCCGACGCACCGCAGATGGCCACCGCGCTGCCCGACAGCAGGCCTTCATCACGCGAACACTTCAGCCAGCGCGCCAGCAGCACGCCCAGCAAAATCGTCAATACAACCGCCAGCACGATGACCACGGCGGTTCCGGCGCCCAGTTGGGCCACTTGCGCAAACGTGATGCGGGCGCCCAGCAGCGCGACCCCCACGCGCAGCACCACGCGGCCGCAAAAACCAATGCCCTTGGCCGCCTTGGGGTGRCTGTTGAGAAAGTGGAACGCCAGGCCGATCAGCAAGGCATAGAGCAGTTGGGGGCCGCCATAGTGCTCGGAGATGAAAGTCGCGGCCAGTGCAATCACCATGCACACCAGCACGCCTGGAAAGTGGGACGCCAGCGCCATGCGCCATTTAAAAATCATGGGATATCAGACAGACTTGTTGGATGAATGGGACGGAGGATTTGGACCACCGGGGTAATGCGTGAGAACTTTTTCCAGTAGCGCCGCACCGGTAGGGCTTCCCGCCACCAGCATCCGGCTTTGCAGCAAGGGCAAGCCGTCCAGGGATCGCATCGTGGCGCCGGCCTCGCGCAGCAGCACCAACCCGGCCGCAGCGTCCCACGCGCCCATGCCGCGTTCCCAGAAGGCATCGGCCCGCCCGGCCGCCACATAAGCCAGTTCCAGCGCCATGGAGCCGCTTCGCCGAACCTGCCCAAACGTTCTCAGTACATCACCAAATTCACGCAGGTAGTCGTCCATGAAAGGCGCACCCGGTTTGGGAAACACCGTCGAAACCAGGCATTGCGCAGCAGGGCGCGCGGCAGCACAGGCCAGGCGCTCCCCATTCAGGTATGCACCCAGACCCGATGCCGCAGTAAAAATTTCGTGGCGGGACGGATCCACGATCACGCCCAGCACCGGCTGCCGGTCCAAACACAGTGCAATCGATACCGCGTACTGGGGGTAGCCGCGGGCAAAGTTTGCCGTGCCATCAATCGGGTCAACCAGCCAGGTGGGCTGCTCCGTCAATTCGCCGCCGCTTTCTTCACCGACAAAGCCGCTCTGCGGCAAGACCTTCAGCAGCGCGCTGCGCAAGCCCTCTTCCACTTCGCGGTCAAAGCGCGTGACCCAGTCACCGGGGGCCTTCTGGCGGACATCCACCGGTTGCAGTTCTACATGCGCCTTCCGGATGCGGACGGCAGCCTCCATGCCCGCGAGCCGGGCTTTCTCCAGCACCACAACAAGGTCCATGTTCATGCTTTCTTGGACAGCACACTGACATAGTCATGCGCCTGGGTATTGATGGTGGAGACCCGGTATTCCACGGGCTTGTCGCCGAACGTCAGGGCCAGCCGGTGCACCTCCATCACCGGAGAGCCCACCGCCAGCCCCAGCAGGCGCGCCTGGGTCCGGTCGGCCGCCGCGGCGCGTGCACGTTCCTGTGCCCGCAGCACGGTGATGCCGAAGTCTGTCTGGTACAGGGCATAGATCGTGCCGGGCCTTTCGACAAAACGTTTTTCAGTGAGGTTGCGGAACAGCGCCGCCGCAATGGTCAGCCGGTCATGCATGACCACCCTGCCCTGCAGGGCGAGGCGGTTTTCCGCCCTGAACACGGGCTCACCCATCTTGATGCGCAATGCAGCGGCCTCCTGCTCCGTGGCCCGCTCGCGCCCAAAAGCGATGCAGTCAATTTCCGGGTAGTCGCGGTCCCGCGCCGCATCGTCGTCACCGAAGTTCCAGTGCGGCTCCACGTGAAAAAACTGGAACATGAAGCGGGCATTGTTGTGCGGCGCCACAAAAGTTCCCTTGCCCTGCCGGCGCACCAGCACATGCTCGTGTACCAGTTCGTCAACGGCATGACGCAGGGTGCCAATGCTCACCTGCAGGCTCGCGGCAATATTCGCCTCGCTGGGCAAGGGTTTACCCGGGCCGTAATGCCCGGCCTCGATGAGTTTTTGCAGCTCGCGCTTCACCTGGCGGTAGAGCGGCATGGCCTCTTCGCTCATCAACGGACGCAATGGAGCCGATGTGTTTTTGACATTCACGGCCGCCATTGAAACACCAACGGGCGAGTCGTACAAGTCATATATATGAGTAAATTGACAAGCGGTTGCCGGCCCATAAAACTGGCAACTCGATTCAACTCAGGCCATTCGGAGACCCCATGATTCATTTTGTATTGCATGACGCCAAAGACACCGTGGCCGTTGTGGTGGTGGAAGGTGTGAAGGCAGGAACTGCCATGACCGGCTGGATCATGGACGAAGACCGCATGATCAATGTGCAGGCCCAGCAGGACATCCCGATCGGGCACAAAGTGGCCCTCAAGGACATGGCTGTCGGCGACACCGTGCTGAAGTACGGCATCGACATGGGCAAGGTTGTTGCCAACATCAAGGCCGGCCAGCACGCCCATGTCCATAACATCAAAACAAAGAGGTGGTAACCCCCCGAAGCAGCCTGCGGCCGCCTCCCCCCGAGGGGGCATCGCCTGTGGCCTGGCGAAGCCAGATCCACGTCGATTGCTGGAACAAACAACTCATCTAGGAACATAGCAATGTCAGTCATCGATAAAAACACCACATTTCTGGGCTACCGCCGCGAAAACGGCCGCGTTGGCGTGCGCAACCACGTCATCATCCTGCCGCTGGACGATCTTTCCAATGCAGCCGCCGAGGCGGTGGCACACAACATCAAGGGCTGCATGGCGATTCCGCACCCCTATGGGCGGCTGCAATTCGGTGCCGACCTGGAGCTGCACTTTCGCACCCTGATCGGTGCCGGCTGCAACCCCAATGTCGCCGCCGTCGTGGTGATCGGCATTGAAGACAGCTGGACCAAAAAAGTGGTGGACGGCATCGCCAAAACCGGCAAACCGGTGGTGGGCTTCGGCATTGAAGGCCACGGCGACCATGAGACCATCATGAAGGCCTCCAAAGCGGCGCGTGAGTATGTGCAATGGGCCAGTGAAAAACAGCGCGAGATCTGCGGCATCTCCGAACTCTGGGTCTCCACCAAGTGCGGCGAGTCCGACACCACGTCCGGCTGCGGCGCCAATCCCACCGTCGGCAACGCCTTCGACAAGCTGCACCCGCTCGGCAACTACCTGTGCTTCGGTGAAACCTCCGAGATCACCGGCGGTGAAAAAATCGTCGCCGACCGTTGTGCCACCGATGCCGTGCGCGACCAGTTCATGTTCATGTTCAACCGCTACCAGGACATGATCAACCGCCACAAGACCAGCGACCTGTCGGACTCGCAGCCCACCAAAGGCAACATCGCCGGCGGCCTCACGACCATCGAGGAAAAAGCGCTGGGCAATATCCAGAAGATCGGCAAGGTCTGCACGGTCGACGGCGTCATCGACAAGGCCGAGATGCCCACGCACCCGGGCCTGTGGTTCATGGACTCGTCCAGTGCTGCGGCCGAAATGGTGACCCTGTGCGCCGCCTCGGGTTACGCCGTGCACTTCTTCCCCACCGGCCAGGGCAACGTGATCGGCAATGCGATTGTCCCCGTGATCAAGATCTGCTCGAACCCGCGCACCGTGCGCCTGATGAGCGAACACATCGACGTGGACACCTCCGGGCTGCTGCAGCGCGAGATCACGCTCGACCAGGCCGGCGACAAGCTGCTGGAGAACATGCTGCGCACCGCCAACGGCCGCCTGACCGCCGCAGAAGCGCTGGGCCACCGCGAGTTCGTCTTGACGCGCCTGTTCGAATCCGCTTGAGGTAAGGCAAGCATGGCGCGCATTGTCATCTGTGAATTCATGGACGAGCGCGCAGTGGCGCAGCTTGAAGCGGCACACGACGTGCTCTATGACCCGCAGCTGGTGGGCGACGCCACCCGCCTGCGGGCCGAGGCGGGCAAAGCCGATGCGTTGATCGTGCGCAACCTGACGCAGGTGCGTGGCGAGYTGCTCGCCGCGATGGCCCGCTGCAAGGTGGTGGGCCGGCTCGGCGTGGGGCTGGACAACATTGACGTGCCGGCCTGCGAAGCCCGGGGCATCAAGGTCATTCCCGCCTCGGGCGCCAATGCGCTCAGCGTGGCGGAATACGTCGTGGCCAGCACCATGCTGCTGCTGCGCGGTGCGTTTGCTTCCACCGAAGCCGTGGCAGCCGGCCAGTGGCCGCGCRCTGCGTTGAGCAACGGCCGTGAAGCTGCCGGACAAACGTTGGGCATCATCGGTTTTGGCTCCATAGGCCAGACCACCGCGCGCCTGGCACGTGGCCTGGGCATGCACGTGATTGCCTATGACCCCGCGCTTGCCCCCGATGCCCCGGTTTTCGCGCAGACCGGTGTGCAGTACGCCGGCCTTGACGACCTCATCAGCAGCGCGGATGCCGTCACATTGCATGTGCCCCTGGTGGATGCGACGCGCGGGCTGTTCAGCGCGGCACGCATTGGCCAGATGAAAAAAGGCGCCGTGCTGATCAATACCTCGCGGGGCCACATCGTGGACATCACGGCAGTCAGTGCGGCGCTGCGGTCGGGGCAACTGGGCGGTGCGGCCATCGATGTATTCGACGTGGAGCCCCTGCCGGCGAGCGCGGGGTTGCAAGCCTGCCCCAACCTGTTGCTTACACCACACATTTCAGGTCTCAGCATGCAGTCAAATGAACGCGTATCGTTCATGATCGCTGACAAGGTGCTGGAGAGCCTGAAGTAATGATCCAACTGTCTATTGAAGAAGCAACACGTCTTGCCACGCAGGCGCTGCGCAAGGCGGGCGCGGCAGAGGCCATGGCGGCCACCACCGCGAGAGCACTGGTTCGCGCCGAAGCGCAAGGGCTCGCTTCGCATGGCTTGAGCCGCGTGCCGCAATATGCCACCCATCTTCGCAACGGCCGGGCCGATGGCCATGCCGTCGCCGTCGTGGCGCACAAAAAAGGTGCGGCAGTGCTGGTGGATGCAAAACAGGGCCTGGCCTTCCCCGCCTGCGACCTGGCGATCTCCACAGCGATTGCAACTGCTCGGGAACTGGGCGTGTGTTTTGTCGGCGTGATCAACAGCCACCATTGCGGGGTATTGGTGGATCATCTGCGCCCCGCAACCGATGCGGGCCTGGTAGGCCTTGGTTTTGCGAACGCACCRGCGGCCATGCCCGCGGCAGGCGGCAAGCACCCGATCTTTGGAACCAACCCGATTGCTGCCGCGTTTCCCCGCAGAAACGCCGATCCACTGTTGATTGACCTGTCTTTGAGCGAAGTTGCGCGCGGCAAAGTGATGGTTGCAGCCAAGGAAGGCAAATCCATTCCGCTGGGCTGGGCGCTGGACACGCAAGGCCGGCCCACAACGGACGCACAGGCGGCTCTGGAGGGCTCCATGCTGCCGCTGGGTGCCGTGAGCAGCCCCAAAGGTTCCATGCTGGCATTGATGGTTGAGCTGCTGGTGACAGCCGTGATTGGCGCGCAGTTTGCTTTTGAGGCATCATCGTTTTTTGTGGATGAAGGAAATCAGCCGCGAATTGGCCAGGCTTTCATCCTGATCGACCCGGGCGCGCTTGCAGGCACAGACACTTACTTTGAACGCATGGAAACCGTGATCGCCGAAATGCTGCTGGACGAAGGTGTACGTCTGGCAGGTGCGCGGCGCATCGCACTCGAAACGAAAGCACTACAAGCGGGACTCAGTATTCCCGACGCACTCAAATCGCAGTTGGATCAGTTAGTGGGTTAACAGTTATTCAATCAAGAGGAGTAGGCATGAAACGTCGTGACATCGTATTGGCATCAACAGGTGCAGCCCTGACGGGCATTCCGGGTCTGGGGCTGGCCCAGCAGACCTTTCCCAAACCAGGCAGCACCATCAAATATGTGGTCCCGTTCACGCCCGGCGGCCTGACCGACATGATGGCCCGCACGGTCGCCCAAAAGCTGTCCGAGGCGTGGAAGACTCCCGTGATTGTCGAAAACAAGGCTGGCGGGAACGCGCAGATCGGCGCCGAGCAGGTCGCCAAATCGGCGCCCGACGGCAATACGCTGCTGGCCATCACGTTGACACATGCCGCAAACGTATCCCTGTATCCGAATGCGGCTTACAGCTTCACCAAAGACCTGCGCCCGGTCGCCCTGATGGCCAATTCGCCGATGCTGGTCGTGGTTCCCGCCGCCAGTCCCATCAAGGACTTCAAGGACCTGATGGCCGTGTCCAAAACCAAGCAGCTGAGCGCGGGCTCGAGCGGCAACGGTACTCCGGCACACCTGACCATGGCTTTGTTCTGCGAGTTGAACAAAACGAAGATGATCCATGTGCCCTACCGCGGCGGCGCGCCCTCGATGGTCGACCTGATCGGTGGCCAGCTGGACGTGATTTTTTCCAACTATCCGGAATCGATCGCTCACGTCAAAGGTGGAAAACTGCGCGCGATCGCGATCTGCAGCCTGGGCCGGCACCCGGGGGTGCCTGATGTCCCGACTGCTTTCGAGGCCGGTATGACTGGCCTCTTTGTCGAGAACTGGACAGGGGCCATGCTCCCGGCCAAGACGCCGGATGACATTGTCGACAGATACTCGCGCGAGATCATCAAGATCATGTACAGCGCTGACGTGGAAGAGCGCGCCAAGCAGCAAGGTTTTCGTGTCTCACAAAAGGGTTCAGAAGAGTTCGGCCGCTTCCTGAAAAGCGAAATAGACCGCTGGAGCCGGATTATCAAGACCGCGAAAATCACACCGACCTGATCGGCAAGCACACCCGGTTAAGCACAAAGTCCGCAGGCCGCTCGCGGTCTGCGTTACGTTTTGTAAAACACCACTCCGGTTCTGGTGGCCTGGCGGAAAATCCGCCCAGAGGCGATCCCCGCCACTGGAGACATACATGAACGACATAGCGGATATTCCCGTTACCGTTACCGGGCCACGCAAGGTTGACCAGCTGCTGGTGCACTACGGCGAAAGCCACCAGAACCCGCGCAACGAACTGATCCATTTCATTGCCATCCCGCTCATCATGCTGAGCCTGGTCGGCATGCTGTTTGCGCTTCACCCCTATGTCGCGTATGTGTTTGTCGCGGCCAGCATGGTCTACTACGCGCGCTTGTCGGCGATGTTCTTTATGACCATGGCGGTCTGGTCGGTGCTGTTTCTGGGCCTGGTGTTCGCCATGGGACCATTGGTATTGCCGATCTGTGTCGGCATTTTTGTGGGCGCCTGGATCCTGCAATTCATCGGCCACAAGATCGAGGGGAAAAAGCCTTCTTTCTTTGAAGACATCCAGTACCTCTGGGTCGGGCCGCTGTTTGTGCTGAGCAAGCTGTTTGGCAAGCTGGGTATACGCTGGTGATTCATCCAGCTTGAAAACACCCGGGCGGCCTCCATCTTGAAGGTTTAAACCTTTTCACGGGTACCTCGCTTGATCAGCAAAATTCTGCGTTTCTTCCTCAAGCTCCTGTTTGGCATCTTCGCCGCGGTGTTTGCCGTCAGCCTGCTGGTCGCGGCCCTGATCGTCGTGGCGCTGAGCCTCCTGAAGTCGCTCGTCACCGGCCGCAAGCCGGCGCCGGCGATGGTGTTTGGCCGCTTCCAGCGCTATTCGCCCCAAGGCATGTGGCCGGGCGGGGCCGCCCAGGGCAACCCGGCCAGCCCCCGTGCCGGCGACGTGGTGGACGTGGAAGTCCGCGAAGTGCGTGACGACAAGCGCCTGCCGTAATACCTGCGAGTTCCGATTTGGGCGGGCTGGCGGCTGAAAACCATGGATTTGCTACCAAATTCATAGCTGCTTACGCCCGTCCAGCTTGGATGAAAGGCCATATTCACTCTCCGAAATTGGCAAAAAACTGACGTGCACCCCGTTTGAATTCATTATCAAATATGGCTTCAGCCCAATACACACGGGCGCAAGGAGCTATCAAATAGATAGCGACCGTACCCACTTTGGGATAACGGCGGCATCCATACAAATCGATACCGCGCATTTACAAGGCAGAAACCAATCCCCCTGAACCAATGGCCCACAATGCGGCTCATACCAAGGGTTTTCACTTATTAGCCTTGCGCTATCCGAGTCATTGAACCTATTGCTTAGCACTCTCTCCAACAGAGTGCTAGTATTTAGCACCAGACGAAAGGAGTCTTGCTGTGTCTTATGCTCTTTCCCCCGCTTCCCTGACCGCTGTCGTGCCGAMATCGGGCGCGTCCACAGCCGTCAACCCCTGGTCGCTGGTGCCCCCGCTGGGCAACCTGGACGCTTATATTTCCGCCGTAAACCGTCTCCCCATGCTCACCCTGGAGCAGGAGCAGGAATTTGCCAAAAATCTCAAGGAAAACAACGATCTCGACGCTGCCGGTAAGTTAGTGCTCTCTCACTTGCGCCTGGTGGTCTCGATTTCGCGCAAATACCTG
>NZ_JBFUCA010000060.1:0-12975 GCF_056405475.1 Polaromonas sp. P1_G4 | reverse complement strand
GGGTGTCAAACACGGTGTCCAGCGAGCAGGGTTCGCGCGGGCTGATGGCCTTGAGTTTTTCCATCAGGGCGCAAAAAGCGCGTTCGCTGTCGGTGGTACCGACGGACTGGTAGTTGCCGCCAAGAGCCGGAAAGTAATTGATCAGGTCGCCGTTGTGGGCAAACAGCCAGTGGCGGCCCCAGAGCTCACGGGTGAACGGATGGCAGTTCTCCAGGCGCTGCGGATCGCCCTGCGTCGCCTTGCGGATATGGGACACGACATTGCAGGACTTGATGGCGTAGCTTTTGAGCAGCTCGGCCACGGGTGAGGTGGCGGCCGGCTGGCTGTCCATAAAAATGCGGCAGGCCTTGTCTTCAAAAAAGCCGATGCCGAAGCCGTCGCCATGATGGTCCGTCAGACCGCCGCGTGCGGCAAAACCCGTGAATGAAAAGCGAAGGTCTGCGGGTTTGGCAGCATTCATTCCGAGGAGTTGGCACATTCCTCTAGTGTCCCAGAATCTTGGAGAGGAAATCCTTCGCCCGGTCGGTCTGCGGGTGATTGAAGAAGTCCGTGGGCGTGTTCTGTTCAACAATCTGGCCTTGGTCCATGAAGATCACGCGGTCGGCCGCTGCCTTGGCAAAGCCCATTTCATGCGTCACGCACAGCATGGTCATCCCCTGTTCGGCCAGCGAGATCATCACGTCCAGCACTTCCTTGATCATCTCGGGGTCCAGCGCGGATGTCGGCTCGTCAAACAGCATGATTTTCGGCGTGAGGCACAACGCGCGCGCTATCGCAACGCGCTGCTGCTGGCCACCCGACAGCTGCAGGGGATACTTTTGTGCCTGCTCCGCGATGCGCACCCGCTCGAGCTGGTGCATGGCCCGCTCGGTCGCTTCTTTTTTGGACAGGCCCGCCACCCAGGTTGGCGACAGCGTCAGGTTTTCAAGCACGGTCAGGTGCGGAAACAGGTTGAACTGCTGGAACACCATACCGACCTGCCGGCGCACGGCATCGATCGCCTTGATGTCATCACCGAGCACGGAGCCGGCCACGGTGAGCTTGCCTTCCTGGTAGTCCTCCAGCGCGTTGATGCAGCGGATCATCGTGGATTTGCCCGAACCGGAGGGCCCGCAAATCACCAGGCGCTCGCCTTGCTGCACGTCCAGCTGCAGGTCGCGCAGCACATGGAAATTGTTGCCATACCATTTGTTGACTTTGTCAAAGCGGATGATGGGATCACTCATGTTGGTCCTTGTTTTTTTGTCAACGGGCCTTGCCCACAGCCAGCCGCCGCTCTATCCAGAGGCTGTAGCGGGACATGGCGAAGCAGCAGGTGAAGTAAATCGCGGCGATAAAGAGGTAAGCCTCAATCTTGAACGGCCGCCAGTTCGGATCGGACCCGACCGCCAGCGAAAGGGCCCCGGTGAGTTCATACAGCGACACGATGGTCACAAGGGAGGTGTCCTTGAACAGCGAGATGAAGTTGTTCATGATGCTGGGCACCACGGCGCCCAGCGCCTGCGGCAGGACAATCTTGACCTGCGTCTGCCAGTAACCCAGGCCCAGGCTGGCGGCCGCTTCGGTCTGGCCCTTGGAGAGGGACTGCAAACCACCCCGGACGATTTCCGCCATATAGGCCGCGGCAAACAGCGTGATGCCGACGATCACCCGGATCAGCACGTCGGGCGATTTGCCGATGGGCATGAACAGCGGAAACATGAAGCTGGCCATGAACAGCACGGAGATCAGCGGCACGCCACGAATCAGCTCGACGTAGATGACGCACAGGGTCTTGATGGCGGGCATGTTGGAGCGCCGCCCCAGCGCCACCGCCACCGCAATCGGGAAGGCGATCGTCATGGAGATGACCGTCAGCATGACGGTCAGCGGCAGGCCGCCCCACTGGTCGGTGGACACTTTGGAGAGCCCGAACATGCCGCCGCTCATGAGCGTGAAGAACGCCGTCAGGACCACGACCCAGATCAATCCCAGCCAGGGTTTCCAGAACCAGCGGCTGCAGCTTGCAACCACCAGGCCCAGCAGCAAAAAGGTTGCCAGCTCCGGCCGCCAGTGCTCCGTCAGGGGGTAGCGGCCCAACAGGATGATGCGGGCTTTTTCGTTGATCACGCCCCAGCATGCGCCCATGCCGCGTGCGGCCTGGCAGGCATCCGCGTCGGCGGCGGTCACGGCATTGAACACCGCCCAGCGGAGGGCCGACGATGCGGCCCACAGCAACAGGGCGATAACCCCGACCGACACAAGCGCATTGCCGACGCTGGAAAACAGGTTGTTGCGCAGCCAGGGGCCCGGGCCCTCCATCTTGATGGGGGCCGGGCGGGGCGCGACGGGAACAAAGGTCTGGTTCATGTCAGCGTTCCTTGATGGCGGCGCGGCTGTTGAACCAGTTCATCAGCGCCGAGGTGGCCAGCGATGTGGTGAGGTAGATCAGCATGATGATGGCAATGCATTCGACGGCGCGGCCGGTCTGGTTGAGCGAGGTGTTGGCAATCGACACAAGGTCGGGGTAGCCCACGGCAACGGCCAATGACGAATTTTTGGTGAGGTTCAGGTACTGGTTGGTCAGCGGCGGGATGATGACCCTCAGCGCCTGGGGCAGCACCACCAGGCGCATGGAGTGGCCGCGTGAGAGCCCCAGCGACGCGCTCGCCTCGTGCTGGCCCAGTGAGACTGAGGCAATGCCGGCGCGGACCACCTCCGCCACAAAGGCCGAGGTGTAAAGCACCAGCCCGAGCAGCACCGCCAGGTATTCAGGCGACAGCGCGCCGCCACCCTCCACTTGGGTTTCCGTCAGCTTCGGCAGGTTCCATTCGGAAGGCGCACCACCGGCCAGCCAGCCCAGGAGCGCACCGGCCGCGACCAGTCCCAGCACCACCCACAACACGGGACGCGCATGGCCGGTCTGGTCAAAGTGGCGGCGTGCCCGGCGCGCATAAACAAACCCCGCCACACCACCGGCCGCCATGCCGACGAGGGCCAGCGTCTGCCCGAGGTGCCACACCGGAAAGGGATAAGACAGGCCGTTCTTGCTGATATACACCAGGCTGCCGATATGCAGGGCCTGGTCAATGGCCGGCAGGTATTCCGTGAACAGCAGGTACCACATCAGCAGCTGCAGCAGCACCGGGATGTTGCGGAACATCTCGATGTAGCCGTAGCACAGGCCGCGGATCAGGGCGTTTCGCGAAAAGCGTCCCACGCCCAGCAGGGTTCCCAGCACGGACGTGAGCACAATGCCCACCACGGCCACGCGAAGGGTGTTCACCAGCCCCACGAGGAAGGCTTTCCAGTAGGGATCGATCGAGTCGTAATTCAGCCAGCCTTCCCCAATGTCAAAACCGGCGGGCTGAAACAGAAAATCAAAGCCGCTCTGGATACCGCGCGTCTTCATGTTGCTCATGGTGTTGCTCACGAGCAGCCACACGAGGAAGACGATCAGGCTGACGGCCAGGATCTGGTAAACAACGGCGCGCGCCTGCTTGCTGCGCCAGGAAAAAACTCTGCGCCGCAGCGCCGGCGCCGGCCGTGCGGGAATCAGGGAATGCTCGGACATAAGGCGGTTACCCAAGTAAAACGGGCCGCTCGTCAACGGATGGTTGCGAGCGGCCCGTTGCGTTCAGCGCATCGGAAGGAGTCGTTCAGCGCACCGGCATGGCGTACATCTGGCCGCCTTTATTCCATTGGTTGTTTTGGCCGCGCGGCAGTGCCAGGGGCGTTTTGGGGCCGACGTTGCGGTCGAAGATTTCACCGTAGTTGCCGACGGCCTTGACGGCGCGAACCAGCCATTCCTTGTCCAGGCCCAGCAGCTTGCCGGTGTCTTCGCCACTACCGGTCAGGCGCATGACCACCGGGTCTTTGCTTTCCTTGGTCATGGCATCGACATTGGCCTGGGTCACGCCATATTCTTCCGCTTCGATGAGGCCGTAGATCACCCATTTGRCAATGGCGAACCATTCATCGTCACCGCGGCGCACCATGGGGCCCAGCGGCTCCTTGGAGATCAGCTCCGGCAGGATCAGGTGGTCGGCCGGTACTTTGGCTTCCTTGTTGCGCACCGAGGCCAGGCCGGATGCATCCGTGGTGTAGGCTTGGCAACGGCCGGAGAAGTAGGCGGCGTTGACGGCTTCCTGCTTTTCAAACACGACGGGCTTCATGTTGAGGTTGTTGGCCTTGGAGAAGTCCGTCAGGTTTTTTTCCGTGGTGGTTCCGGACTGCACGCAGACGGTGGCGTTTTTCAGCTGCTTGGCGCTTTTGATCTTGCTTTTCACCGGGACCATGAAGCCCTGGCCGTCGTAGTAGGTGACGGCGGTCATGTGCAGGCCCAGAGAGGCGTCGCGCGTCAGCGAGAACGTGGTGTTGCGCGACAGGACATCGACCTCGCCGGACTGCAGGGCGGTAAAGCGCTGCTGGGCGTTCAGGGGAACCCACTTGATCTTGCTGGCGTCGCCCAGCACGCTGGCGGCGACGGCTTTGCAGACGTCCACGTCAAGCCCGGTCCAGGCGCCGTTGCTGTCGGCAGAGGAAAACCCGGCCAGCCCGACGTTCACGCCGCAGATGACCTGACCCCGTGCCTTGATGGCGTCCAGTGTCTTGCCGGCATGGGCAGGTGCCATGGCCGCAACAGTGAGGCCGGCCGCTGCAAGGGCGACAAGTCCATGTTTCTTTACGAGTTTGATCACGGGGATTCTCCAGTCAATAAGTAGGTCGACATCAGCACGAACCATGCCAATGGCGGATGCTAGCCCAACTATGGCGGGTACCTCTCAGGGCAAGCCCTTACGAGGCCAAGACAAACCACGGCGAAAGATGCATAACCTTATGCGGGAATACGGCTGACAGGGAACCCCAATCATCCCCGGCACAATGGCCTTCTGACAGTTTGCTTGCGCCGGTGGTACCGCAGCCAGGCAAGTTCCGGGTGAGTCCATTGGTACGAATCTTGCGCCGCATTTCCGCAAGGGCTGAATTTTCTGCTCCGGCTTTTGTCGGGTTCTGATGGACTTGCCGCGGACTTCATCCCCCAAACCCGAGCGGTCTCCGTTGGAGCCTGCGGCCGGGGGAGGGGTTTCACGTCTTGATGCATGTTACGAAAGCTCAATAACAATGGCTTTTCTTGAAGACTTGCGGGTGGCGCAGGAAGGCGTCCTGTCCCTGGGCTTCTGGGCATTGCAGGTGTACCGGCTGGGGCACCTGCGCTACCGGTTTCAGTCCAGGTTGGTGCGTTATCCGCTGGGTGCCGTGCACCTGGTGCTGGCCAAACTGGCTGAAATGTTTTGCGGCGTCACGATAGGTGTCTCGGCCCAAATTGGGCGGCGCCTGGTGATTGAGCATTCCGGTGCGATTGTGGTGCATGGCCGCGCCGTGATCGGGGACGACTGCATCATCCGCCAGGGCGTCACCATCGGCAACCAGCGTATCGACAGGCCGCTCGAGGCGCCGCACATCGGCAACCGCGTCAATATCGGCGCCGGCGCGAAGATCCTGGGGGCTGTACGGATCGGGGACGACGTCGACATTGGTGCCAATGCCGTGGTGATCACGGACGTCCCCGCCGGAGCCCTTGCCGTGGGTGTGCCGGCCCGCATTATTTTGAGGAGCCGTGACGATGCTTCCTGAAGCCAGCGAAACGCCTTGCACGGTCAGCATCGTCATCAAGGCCCTGAACGAAGAAAAGCGCATTGTGGCCGCGGTAGAAAGTGCGCTGGCGGCCGTCCGGATGGTCGGTGGCGAGGTCGTGCTCGCCGATTCCTGCTCCAGCGACCGCACCGTAGCGCTGGCGTCTGCCTATCCCATCCGCATCGTGCAGCTGGCACGCGCCGATGAACGTTGCTGCGGCATCGGTCCGCAGCTGGGGTACCAGCATTCGGCGGGCGAATTTGTGTACATCCTGGATGGCGACATGGAAATGCTGCCCGGGTTTTTGCCGCAGGCGCTGGCCTTCATGCAGGCGCACCCCGACGTGGCCGGCGTGGGAGGGCAGGTTGTTGAGTTGAACACCAGCAGCCTGGAATATGTGGCGCGTGTGGAGCGGGGTCTGGGCCATATGCAGGCAGGCATGGTGGACCGGCTGGACATGGGCGGCCTGTACCGCAGGGCCGCGGTGGAGCAGGCCGGGTATTTTTCAGACCGCAACCTGCACAGCTATGAAGAGTTCGACCTGGCGATGCGCCTGCATGCCAGGGGCTGGAAACTGTGGCGCCTGGGCACCGATTCCGTGCGGCACCATGGCCACGATGCGCCTCCCTATCAGTTGCTGGTGCGGCGCTGGCGCAGCCGCTACATCTGCGGCCTGGGCGAAGTGCTGCGCGCGGCCTGGGGCGAGTCGCACCTGGGGCTGGTGCTCACGCGGGTGCGCGAATTGCGCCTGTATGCTGCCGTACTGATGTGGTGGRCAGTGTTGCTCGCTGTTCTGGTGGTTCCCATGCCGTGGACAGCGCGCATCGGGGCCTTCTCCTGCATTGCAGCGGCACCTCTCCTGTTGATGACATGGCGAAAGCGCAGCGCCACCAAGGCTGTGTTCTCGGTCGTGTCGTGGTGCTTTAACGCCGCTGGCCTGGTACGCGGGTTGTTGACACCGCAGCGCCCTGCGCGGGCCGCCATAGACAGCGTCGAAATCCGCAATACGTCTGGCGCAGCTTAAGCAGCCGGGCGGCCGGCACCGCACGGGAATCGGCCATCGGCTTGCAAGGGCCTAGTCCGCCCCGGCGCAGACGCGCAGCACCTCTGCCCCGTAGGCCTCAAGTTTTTTGACGCCGATACCACTGATGCCCTCGAGGTCGGAAATGCCTTGCGGCGCGCGTTCTGCAATGGCTCGCAAGGTTGCATCATGAAAGATCACGAAGGCGGGCAGATTGTGTTCGCGGGCGACTTCGGCGCGCCAGGCCTTCAGGCGGGCCAGACGCTCCAGCGCGCCGGCATTGAGCGAGGCTTCGGCCATGCCTTTGGCGGAGGTCTTGGTGCCTTTTTTGGAGCTGCCTTTGCGCCGTTCACTGGCGCCGGCCGACTGCTCGCGCAGCATCACGCTGACTTCGCCCTTGAGCACCTGGCGTGCATCAGGCAACAGCTGCAACGTGTTGAACGCATCGGGGTCGACCCGCACCATGCCCTTGGCGATCAATTGGCGTAACACGCCACGCCACTGCACTTCGGACAGGTCGGCGCCAATGCCGAAGGTGCTGAGCTTGTCGTGGCCGTACTGCAATACTTTTTCGGTCGCCTTGCCGCGCAGGATGTCCATCAGGTGGCCTGCGCCAAAGCTGATGCCGCTGGCCTGCTGCACGCGGTAGATGCAGCTGAGCATCTTGCGCGCGGCTTCGGTCGCGTCCCATACCACCGGCGGCTGCAGGCAGTTGTCGCAGTTACCGCAAGGCTGACTGTCTTCGCCGAAGTAATGCAGCAGGCTGACACGCCGGCAACGCGTGTCTTCAGCCAGCGTCAACAAGGCATCTAGCTTGCCGCGCATGACCTGCTTGAACTCTTCGCTGGCGGCTTCGCTGGTGTCTATCATGCGGCGCTGGTTCACCACGTCCTGCAGGCCGTACGTCATCCAGGCATTGGCCGGGAGGCCGTCGCGGCCGGCGCGGCCTGTTTCCTGGTAGTAGCCTTCGATGTTTTTCGGCATGTCCAGGTGGGCGACAAAACGCACGTCGGGTTTGTCAATGCCCATGCCGAAGGCAATCGTCGCGACCATCACCGTGCCTTCCTCGCGCAGGAAGCGGTCTTGCCGCTGTTGGCGCAGGGCACTGTCCAGACCCGCGTGGTAGGCCATGGCCTTGAGACCGGCATCCTGCAGGGCTTCGGCAATTTCCTCCACGCGTTTGCGTGACTGGCAATACACAATGCCGGCTTCTCCGGCGTGTTCGCTTTCAATGAATCGCAGCAGTTGGCGCGTGGCGTCGGTTTTTTCGACGATGGTGTAGCGGATGTTCGGCCGGTCAAAGCTGCTGACGAATGCGCGTGCGTCTTCCAGCTTGAGCCGCTCAATCATGTCCTGCCGTGTCAGCGCATCCGCGGTCGCCGTCAGGGCAATACGCGGCACGTTCGGGAAGGTTTCGTGCAACAGGCTCAAGGACCGGTATTCGGGCCGGAAGTCATGACCCCACTGGCTCACGCAATGCGCTTCGTCAATCGCAAACAGGCTGAGCAGGCCGCGTTCATGCAGGGAGCCGAGCAGGCCTTTCATGCGCGGGGTGTTGATGCGCTCGGGCGCGGCATAAAGCAGCGTCAGTTCATTGCGCAGCAATTGCTTTTCAAGCTGGCTGCTTTCTTCAAAGCTTTGCGTCGAGTTTAAAAATGCGGCGGACACGCCGGCCTCATGCAGGGCGCCCACCTGGTCATGCATCAGCGCAATCAGCGGCGAGATCACCACCGTGACCCCGTGGCCGGCGTTTTGCCGCACGATGGCCGGGATCTGGTAGCACAGTGATTTGCCTCCGCCGGTGGGCATTAGCACCAGGGCATCGCCGCCGCGAACCACATGGTCCACGATGGCCTCCTGCGGCCCGCGGAAGCTGTCATAGCCAAAAACCCGGCTGAGCACGTCCAGGGGTGTCGGCAAAGGCGCAGAAATGGGCAATGAAGACAAGGTTTTAAGCCGGAAAATCGAAACGATGAAGAGGGGTGCTATGAAAATAGTAGCTGCTTGCGCTGGTGGAATAAAGCTGCGAGCCTGTTTAATGCATAAATAGCAGTAAAAAACCGGCTACATCTGCTCCCAGGGCAAGCCATCAAACCGCCAGCCCGAGAGCGTGGAGCGTTGGAACTGTTCGTCGAGCTCACCTTCAAAGCCATGCACCACATGCTGCACATCAGAAAAACCGGCCGCTTCCAGTGCCTTGCCGGCGTCCAGCGTGCGCTTGCCGGATCGGCAAATCAGCAGCACCGGCTGCGCCTTGCCGGCAGCTTCGCGCGCCACGGCGTCGGCGAACTTTTGCGGGTCCGGCTGCAGGTCGGGGTATTCGTACCACGGCACGTTGACCACGCCTGGGGGGCGGCCGACGTACAGCGACTCGATCTCCATGCGCACGTCCACAAACAGTGCGTCAGGATGTGCCTGCAGCCAGGACCAGGCTTCTTTGGGTTGAAAGTTTTTCATGTTCAGGGCAATACCCCTATTGTGGCTGATGGCGCCCCCACGGTCGCTCACTGCGTGTAGCTCCCTGCCCCCAAGGGGGCGCTGCGCCTGCGGCCCGGCAAAGCCGGTTCCGCGGCCCTTGCTGGTTGAAGAGAACCCGTCGAAGTCTGCTGAAAAAGCTGCCGCGCCTTAAAATCGGAGCATGAAGCCAATCATCTACACACGCGGGCAGCAGCTGCCGGCCATCCTGGAACAACGTATCGCCATCCTTGACGGTGCGATGGGCACAATGATCCAGCGCTTCAAGCTCAACGAGGCCCAGTACCGGGGCGAACGCTTCAGGAATTTTCACAAAGACGTGAAGGGCAACAACGAGTTGCTGAGCCTGACGCGCCCCGACGTGATCCAGGACATCCATGAGGGCTACCTGGCTGCGGGCGCCGACATGATTGAAACCAACACCTTCGGCGCGACTACCGTGGCGCAGGCCGACTACGACATGGCCGACCTGGCCGTCGAGATGAATTACGAGTCGGCCCGCATCGCCCGTGCCGCCTGCGACAAGTATTCGACGCCCGACAAGCCGCGTTTTGTCGTCGGCGCCCTTGGCCCTACGCCCAAGACGGCGAGCATCAGCCCCGACGTGAACGACCCGGGCGCGCGCAACACCAGTTTCGAGGAGTTGCGCAAGGCGTACTACGAACAGACCGAGGCACTGGTCAAGGGCGGCAGCGACGTACTGCTGGTCGAGACCATCTTCGACACGCTCAATGCCAAGGCGGCGCTGTTTGCCATTGACGAATACTTCGACAACTCCGGCGAGCGCCTGCCCCTGATCATCAGCGGCACCGTGACCGACGCTTCGGGCCGCATCCTGAGCGGGCAAACCGTGACGGCCTTCTGGCACAGCGTGCGCCATGCCGCACCACTGGCAGTCGGCCTCAACTGCGCACTGGGCGCCACCCTGATGCGCCCCTACATCCAGGAGCTGGCCCGCGTGGCCGGAGACACCTTCATCAGCTGCTACCCCAATGCCGGCCTGCCCAACCCCATGAGCGACACCGGCTTTGACGAAACGCCCGACGTAACGTCCCGCCTGCTGCGCGAGTTCGCCGAGGAAGGCCTTGTCAACATCGTGGGCGGTTGCTGCGGCACCACGCCGGATCACATAGGTGCCATCGCCCACGCGGTCGCCCCGGTCGCCAGCCGCTCCTTGCAGCGTGGCGCCTTCTACAAAGAGGCCGCCTGAGGGCAGCGCTGCCCTGCATCACTTCCGGGTGATGCCGTCGGCTGGCCGAAAAAGCCGGTTCCCTGATGCACGTGTACTTAATAAGTATGCATATGAGATGACGTGCCCGGCGATGTCCCGAAAAGTCATATTTCGCGGCTATAGTCAGGCCCTTTTGCCGAACCCTGTTTTCATTCTCCGGCGCTGCGCCCTGCAGCGTTGATGGTTCGGCAAAACAACGCAACACAACACAACCAAGGAAATCATGAAGGTGGGTTTATTCATCAAGGCCGCAGCGGCATTCACGTTGGCGATGACGGCTTTCGCAGGCCATGCACAACTGTCGCCCCAAAAACCGGTGACGATCGTCGTGCCCTATCCAGCCGGYGGCCCGCTGGACAACGCTGCGCGCATCCTGGCCGAGAAGCTGCGTCCCCTGCTCAAAACCGAAGTCACGGTTGACAACCGGCCGGGGTCCGGCGGAAACGTGGGTGCGRCCCTCGTCGCCAAGGCGCCTGCAGACGGCCATACGCTGGTGATGGGGGCGGTGGCCACACATGCCATCAACCCGTGGCTCTACCCGAACATGCCCTATGACGCATTGAAGGACTTCACGCCCATCACGTTGGTGGCCCGTGTGCCGAACGTGCTGGTCATGAATGCCGAAACAGCCAGGCGGCTGAAAATCAAGGACACCAAGGACTTGATTGCCTACGCACGCAAGAATCCCGGCCGGCTGAACTATGCCTCCGGCGGCAATGGAAGCGCCGGCCACCTCGCGGGCGAGCTGTTCAAAAGCCTGGCCAAGATCAGCGTGGTGCACCTGCCTTCCAGCGGCTCGGCGCAGGCGCAGGCTGGCCTGCTGTCGGGCCAGACCGACCTGATGTTCGACAACCTGGCCTCTGCCAGCGCCAACATCAAGTCGGGCAAGCTGGTCGCTTTTGGCGTGACCACCATCAACCGCTCCAGCAGCTTTACGGAAATTCCGACCATCAACGACGTATTGCCCGGCTTTCACATCAGCACCTGGTTCGGCATCTTTGGCCCGGCCAACCTTCCCAAAGCTACGGCAGACCAGCTTCAGCGGGCATTCGCCGACGCGCTCAACACGCCCGACACCGCGGAAAAGTTTGCACGCATGAGCGCGACCCCCAGCCCCATGAGCTCTGCCGACTTTGCCTACATGGTGATGAAAGAGCATGCCGACTATGGACGCCTGATCAAGGTCGCCAAAATCAAGCTCGACTAAGTCGAAGGGGGCGGCCAGCCTGGCGCCTTCCCCGCTTTTCTGCCAGACGGAAATCAGCCCGGCATCAGCCGGTCGATTTCCTGCTGCATGGCTTGTACCAGCTGGCTGTACATCTTGAGTTTTTCGCTGGTGTCGCGCAGCCGTTCGGCGATGCGCAGTGAAACGGCAAACATCAGTTTGGCCGCAGTCACCGGTTGCTCTTCCCCCATTTTTTCAAGCGCTGCGCGCGACAGCACGGCGCAGCTCACGTCGCTGCTGGCAGTGCATGACGCCAGCCGCGCCTGGCCGTCGACCAGGCCCATCTCGCCGATCAGGCTGCCGGGGCCCAGCACCGTGATGGTGACCGGCGTGCGGCGGCTGACCACAATGCTTTCGACCGTGACTTCGCCTTCGAGCAGCAGCACCATATAACCGGTATCGCTCTTGTCCCCTTCGCGGATGAAGGTCGTTCCCTCGGAAATCCTGCGCGGCGTCATATAGCTGACGACGGTGAAAGCCTCTTCGGGCGTGAGCTGCATCAGGGCGGTTGGTGCAATCAGCAGCCTGGCGGCAAGCTCGGCCGTGCTGGAGCCTTCAATGGCCCGCATGCGGTCTTTGGGACGCATGGACTCGGGCGCATCGGGCGTTCCCTTCTGTTTTCTGCCGAACAGGTTTTCAAACATGGTGGCTCCGGCTATCCCCTGGACTTTTGTTGGTATCTCTTGCCATTGGCGCAAGGATATGGCGCGGGCGGCGTTCAGCCCTTAAAATGATGGTAACCCAAGGAGCGTTGCAGCGAACACAAGCGTTCGTCAGGCTTGGGTTACAGGCGGCGGCTTCCGGCGGCCCCTGCAGCAACGACGCTCACCTTTGCCTCAAGGTGAGTCCGTGTCTGAAACTGAATCTTTACCCAATGTCCCCCCCATGAAGCTGTCCGGCCTGGAGCCGGTCGCCATCGGCGCGGGCACGCTGTTCGTCAATATTGGCGAGCGTACCAACGTCACCGGCTCCAAGGCCTTCGCCCGCATGATCCTCAACGGTGAATACGAGCAGGCGCTGGCCGTGGCCCGCCAGCAGGTCGAAAACGGCGCGCAGATCATCGACATCAACATGGATGAAGCCATGCTCGACAGCCAGGCCGCCATGGTGCGTTTCCTGAACCTGATCGCCAGTGAGCCCGACATCGCCCGCGTGCCCATCATGATCGACAGCTCCAAGTGGAGCGTCATCGAAGCCGGCCTGCGCTGCATTCAGGGCAAGGGCATCGTCAACTCGATCTCGATGAAAGAGGGGCTGGAGCCCTTCAAGCAGCAGGCCAGACTGCTCAAGCGCTATGGCGCGGCGGCAGTGGTGATGGCTTTTGATGAAAAAGGCCAGGCCGACACCTATGAGCGCAAAGTCGAAATCTGCGAGCGCGCCTACCGCGTGCTGGTCGATGAGCTGGAC
>NZ_JBFUCA010000059.1:0-13118 GCF_056405475.1 Polaromonas sp. P1_G4 | reverse complement strand
CCACTCGGTGGAACGTAGTTTTCGTTTGGTGCTTGTCATGATGGTCTGGCCATTAAGGTTTCAGGAAGATTTGGGTGTGCGATTTGCCAGCAGCCGTTGCAGGAGGCAAAAAACAAACAGCAACACGCCGACGACAATGCGCGTCCACCAGGAACTCAAAGAGCCGTCAAAAGAGATCAGGGTCTGGATGATGCCGAGCATCAACACCCCGAACAGGGTGCCGGCCACATAACCCACGCCGCCGCTGAGCAAGGTGCCGCCGATCACCACGGCGGCAATGGCGTCAAGCTCCATGCCGGTGGCGTGCAAGCCGTAGCCCGAAAGCATGTAGAAGGTGAAGACCACACCGGCCAGCGCCGAGCAAAAGCCCGATAGCGTGTAAACCCCCACCAGCGTGCGGCGCACCGGCAAGCCCATCAGCAGTGCCGATTGCTCGTTGCCGCCGACGGCATACACCGCTCGGCCAAAGGGAGTGCAGTGTGCAATGAACACCGCCGCCAGCAGCACCGCAATGGCGATCACGGCACTGATTGAGAGGGAGGCGTCTTCCCACAAGGGGATGCGCAGCTGCGAGACCTCCGAGTAAAACTCGTTGGTGATGCTGATGGAGTCGACACTAATCAGGTAGCACAGGCCGCGCGCCAGAAACATGCCGGCCAGCGTCACGATGAAAGGCTGCAGGCGAAAACGCTCAATCAGAAAACCCATGAAGGCGCCGAACGCCGTGCCCATAAGGAGCACCAGCGGAATCACCGCAGCTGGACTCCAGCCATGGTGCTCCACCAGCGCGGCAGACACCATGGTGGTCAGCGCCACCACGGAGCCGACGGACAGGTCGATACCGCCCGACAGGATGACAAACGTCATGCCCACGGCGATGATGACCAGAAAGGCGTTGTCGATCAGCAGGTTGAGGAACACCTGAGCCGAAAAGAACCCGCTGTAGAGCACCGAACCCATGGTCGCCATGGCGATGAAGAGCGATATGGTGGCCGCCAGCGGCAGGTATTTGGGATTAAAACCCGAAGCCGGCGCAGCAGGTGCCCGTTGGCTGGCGGCGGCCTCCTCTACGGGAGGCTGGGTGACGATTGTGCTCATGGCCGCATTCCCCGCGCGGCCGGCCGCCGCATCCAGATACCGATCTCGGCCCGGAATTCAGCCGATTGCAGCAGCATGACCACAAATACCACCACAGCTTTGACCACCAGATTGATCTCGGGCGGCACACCCAGCGAGTAGATGGCGTAAGTCAGGGTCTGGATGATCAGCGCACCGATGACACTGCCCACGAGGCTGAAACGCCCACCGGTGAGGGCGGTACCGCCCAGCGTCACGGCCAGGATGGCATCCAGCTCAAGCAACTGGCCCGCATTGTTGCCGTCGGCGCTTTTGACGTTGGAGCTGATCAACAAGCCCGCGATGCCCGCGCAGAAGCCGCAGAAGGCATAGGCCGCAACCATCAGACGCCGGGCCTGCACACCGGCAACGCGTGCCGCAGTCGGGTTGATGCCCACAGCCTGGATGAACAGCCCGAGGGCCGTGCGCGTCACCGCCAGATATAGCAGCGCAAAGACTACGGCCACGATAAAAAGCGAGAACGGCAAGCCCAGCAGGTAGCCACTGCCCAGGAAGAAGAACGGCGCGTAATAGATGGTGATGATCTGCCCGCCGGTGATCAGCTGCGCGATGCCCCGGCCTGCCACCATGAGGATCAGTGTGGCGATGATCGGTTGCATGCCCACCCTGGCGACCAGCAGCCCGTTCCACAGCCCGCACAGCAGCGCGACGGCCAATGCCGCCAGAATTGCCAGCGGCATCGGGAAACGGCTCACGCTCCCTGCCACCGACCCGCCAATCATCCAGGCGGCCACCGCGGCAGCAATGGCCACCACGGCGCCCACGGAAATGTCGATGCCGCGGGTGGCGATCACCAACGTCATGCCGAGCGACACCAGCACCAGCGGCGCGGCACGGTTGAGAATATCGATCAGGCTGCCGTACAAATGACCGTCACGCCACTCGACGTGCAGGAAACTGGCGTTAAACGCTGTGTTCACAGCCAGCAGCAGGAACAGCGTGATGAGCGGCCAGGCCAGGCGGTGCCTCATGGCAGTGGCCAGAGGCGAGGGGTGGTGTTTCTCTTCAGGCATGTTCAGCTGCAATCAGTTCATAGACGGTGTCTTCGCTGCTGCCTGCCGGCAACTCACCCACCTTGCGGCGGTCACGCAGCACCACAATGCGATGCGCCACGCGAACCACTTCGCTCATTTCGGAAGAGATGAAAATCACGGCCATACCGGCTTCTGCCAGGCGCAGGATCTGCTCCATGATTTCCTGCTTGGCGGCCACGTCGATACCGCGCGTGGGTTCATCCAGGATCAGCAGGCGCGGTTCGGTCGCGAGCCAGCGCGCGATCATGGCTTTTTGCTGGTTACCGCCTGACAGCAGGCCGATGGGCGTGTCCACACTTGCGGTCTTGATACCCATCGCCTGGACAAAGCGTTCGGCCAGCGCGGTTTGCTCGGCCCGCGACAAAAACCGGCGCATGCCCATGCGGGCTTGCAGCGCCAGCGCAATGTTTTCACGGACCGACAGCTCGGCCACGATGCCGTCGGTCTTGCGCTCTTCCGGGCACAGCGCCAGGYCGTGGCGGATCGCATCCGCCGGGCTGGAAAAAGTGACCGTCTGGCCGTCGATCCTGAGCACACCGCGGTCGGGTGCCTCCAGGCCGAACAACAACCGCGCCAGCTCCGTGCGCCCCGCCCCCAGCAAGCCGGCCAGGCCCACCACCTCGCCGGCACGCACGCGCAGATCCACAGCTTGCAGTTGACCGGCCTGGCCGAGGCCTTCGGCTTGCAGAAGTGCCGGCACGGCATCGTCAAACGCCTGAGGTATCGCGGTAACGGCAGATTGGGCGGCCAGCTCCCGGCCGAGCATGGCCGCTATCAATGCCTGCGGTCCCAGCTCGCTGGCCCGCCACTCGCCTACCCAGGTGCCGTTGCGCAGCACGGTGATGCGGTCTGACACCGCGTAGACCTGGTTCAGGAAATGGGTCACAAAAACGATGGCGAGCCCCTCGTCGCGCAAGCGGCGCAACACCCCAAAGAGTTTTTGGACTTCGTCATCATCCAGACTGGAAGTCGGCTCGTCAAGGATAAGGACTTTCGATTCGATGCTGATGGCGCGCGCGATGGCAACCAGCTGCTGCACCGCGACCGGGTAGCTGGACAACAGGCGCGTGACGTCAATATCCAGGCCGACACGCGCGACCAGCTCGCGGGCGCGGCGATTCAGCGCGGCCCAGTCGATGCGGTATCCCTGCGAAATGCCGCGCCGCGGATAGCGGCCCGCGAAGATGTTTTCCGCCACGGAGAGGTTGGGGCAAAGATTGACTTCCTGGTAGACCGTGCTGATGCCCAGACGCTGTGCGGCCAGGGGAGAGCCCGGCCACACCGGTTTGCCGGCCAGCTGCATCTGGCCGCCGCTGGCTTCAAGCACCCCGGTCAAAACCTTGATCAGGGTGGACTTGCCCGCACCGTTTTGCCCCATCAAGGCATGGATTTCACCGGGATACAGGCGCAAACGCACGTCGCGTAATGCGTCAATGCCCGCAAACTGTTTGTGGATGCCCGCGAGTTCCAGTACGGGGACGATGTCAGTGGCGGTAGTGGCCAGGGTCATAGAACAAGTTCCGTGCTGTGTGCTGCGGTATTTGTCTTCGAAACGGCCGGGCGGCTCATGCCTTGTTCTTGTTGTAGACGTCGACAAACACGGCGGCCAGCAACACCACGCCCTTGATGACCTGCTGGTAGTCGATGCCGATGCCCAGGATGGACATGCCGTTGTTCATCACGCCCATCACAAACGCACCGATCACCGCGCCCATGACCTTGCCGACACCGCCCGAGGCCGAGGCCCCGCCGATGAAACAGGCGGCGATGACGTCGAGCTCAAAGCCCAGGCCGGCCTTGGGCGTCGCGGTATTCAGGCGCGCGGCGAACACCAGGCCCGCCAGCGCCGCCAGCACGCCCATGTTCACGAAGGTATAGAAGGCCAGGCGCTCGGTCTTGATGCCCGACAGCTTGGCGGCCTTTTCGTTGCCGCCCAGCGCATAGACGCGCCGCCCGATGGTGGTGCGACCCGTTATGAAGTGGAACAGGAAAATCAGCGCGGCCATCACGATCAGCACATTCGGCAGACCCCTGTAGGAAGCCAGCAGGTAGCTGAAATAGATCAGGAGCGCCGAGAACATCGCCGTTTTGACGAAGAAAATGGCGGCGGGCTCGGCCTGGATGCCGTGCTTGAGCTGCTTGGCCCGCGCGCGTATGCCGGCCACGGCGAGCACGGCGGCCAGCGCCACGCCCAGCAGCAGCGAAGTCATGCGCAGGCCTTCGCTGCTCAGCAGGTCGGGCATGAAACCCGAGCTGAGCATCTGGAATGAATCGGGGAAGGGGCCGACCGACTGGCCTTGCAGCAGCGCCAACGCCAGCCCCTTGAACACCAGCATGCCGGCCAGCGTGACGATAAAAGAAGGGATGCGGAAGAACGCGACAAACCAGCCCTGAACCCCGCCTATCAGCGCGCCGCAGAGCAGGCACACCAGCGAGGCCGGCACGAAATGCCAGCCGTACTCCACCATCAGCACGGCCGCCAGCGCGCCGATGAAGCCGCACACCGAACCGACCGACAGGTCGATATGCCCGGCCACGATCACCATCAGCATGCCCAGCGCCATGATGACGATGTAGCTGTTCTGCAGGACCAGATTGGTGAGGTTGAGGGGCTGCATGAGCGTGCCCTCGGTCATGTACTGGAAGAAGCCCATGATGGCCACCAGCGTGATCAGCATGCCGTACTCGCGGAAGTTGTGCTTCAGGTAGTCGAGCGGCGATTTGCCGCTGGCAGCGGCGGTTTTTGCCGCAATCGCTGTGGCGTTGGAGGACTCGTTGTTCATTTCAGCTTGCTTTCATGATCGCGCGCATGATCTTTTCCTGGGAGGCTTCGGCCGTCGGCATCTCGGCGATGAAGCGGCCTTCGTTCATGACGTAGATGCGGTCCGTCATGCCCAGCAATTCGGGCATTTCCGAGGAAATCATGATGATGCATTTCCCTTCTGCCGCGAGCTGGGCCATCAGGGTGTAAATCTCGTACTTGGCGCCCACGTCGATGCCGCGCGTGGGCTCGTCGAGGATGAGGACTTCGGGGCTGGTGAACAGCCATTTCCCGAGCACCACTTTCTGCTGGTTCCCGCCCGAGAGGTTGAGGACTCTCTGGCCAACGCTTGAGCACCGGATGCGGAGCTTTTCCCGGTAGCTCTGCGCGACCTGGTATTCGCGGCCGCTGTCGATGACGGAGGCACTTGAAACGCCCTTGAGGTTGGCCAGCGACACATTGAACTGGATGTCTTCGTTCAATATCAGCCCGTTGCCCTTGCGGTCTTCGGTCACATAGGCCAGACCATGGCGAACGGCTTTCTCTACCGTGCCGACATCAACAGGCTGGCCGTTCAGAAGAACCTGGCCGCTGATGCGGCGCCCCCACGAACGGCCGAAGATGCTCATGGCAAGCTCTGTGCGCCCCGCCCCCATCAGTCCGGCAATGCCGACGATTTCACCGCGCCGCACCTGCAGGCTGACACCTTTGATGAATTTCCTGTCCGTGTGCAGCGGGTGGTAGACGTTCCAGTCGCGCACTTCAAACACGGTCTCGCCAATTTGCGGCTGGCGCGGCGGATATCGGTCAGCCATCTCACGGCCCACCATGCCGCGAATGACGCGATCCTCGCTGATGGCTTCGGCACGGCAGTCCAGTGTTTCGACGGTGCTGCCGTCGCGCAGGATGGTGATCGCGTCCGCCACGCGTGAAATTTCGTTGAGCTTGTGTGAAATAAGGATGCAGGTGATGCCCTGCCCCTTGAGTTCCAGCAACAGGTCCAGCAAGGCCTGGCTGTCGTTTTCGTTGAGGCTCGCCGTCGGCTCATCGAGGATCAGCAACTTGACCTGCCTCGACAGGGCCTTGGCAATTTCCACCAGTTGCTGCTTGCCCACGCCGATGTCCGTGATCAGCGTGGCGGGTGATTCCTTGAGGCCCACTTTTTTCAGCAGGGCCTGTGTCTTGCTATGCGCAGCCATCCAGTCGATCACGCCGCGCTGTGCGGTCTCGTTGCCAAGGAAAATGTTCTCGGCAATGGATAGCAGCGGCACCAGCGCCAGCTCCTGGTGGATGATGATGACGCCCAGCTGCTCGCTGTCGTGGATGCCGAGGAACTGGCGCTCCTGGCCTTCGTAGACGATGTCCCCACTGTAGGAGCCGTGCGGATAGACCCCCGAGAGCACTTTCATCAAGGTCGATTTTCCGGCGCCGTTTTCACCGACGATGGCATGAATCTCACCCGCGCGCACGCGCAGGTTGACCTTGTTCAGCGCGACCACCCCTGGGAAGGTTTTGCGGATGTCGCGCATCTCGAGAATCGTTTCCAATGCCTGTCCTTTGGTACAAAAATCGCTCCGCAGGTGATTGACACCCATGGGCGTAAACAGTCCCGCGCCTCCCCGGCACGGGACCGTCGTGCTTTCACCCTTCAGCCGGGGTTACTTGATTTGTGACTCTTTGTAGTAACCGCTGCCAATCAGAACCTGGTTCCAGTTAGAGGCATCCACAGCCACCGGCTTGAGCAGGTAAGAGGGCACCACTTTCACGCCGTTGTTGTAGGTCTTGGTGTCATTGATCTCGGGCTGCTTGCCCGAGAGGGTGGCGTCCACCATGTTGGCCGTTACCTTGGCCAGCTCGCGCGTGTCCTTGAAGACCGTCGAGTACTGCTCGCCTTTCAGGATGGACTTCACCGAAGGAATTTCGGCGTCCTGCCCACTGACCACCGGGCAAGGCTGCTGCGCCGTGCAGTAGCCGACGCCTTTGAGCGAGGACAAAATGCCGATGGACAGGCCGTCATATGGCGACAGGACCGCGTGGACCTTTTCCTTGCCGTAGTAGGCCGAGAGCAGGTTGTCCATGCGTGCCTGGGCGACCGCACCGTCCCAGCGCAGCGTGCCGACCTTGTTCATGCCCATCTGCTTGCTGCGCACCACCAGCTTGCCGCTGTCGATGTAGGGCTTGAGCACGCTCATGGCGCCGTCGTAGAAGAAAAATGCATTGTTGTCGTCCGGGGAACCGCCGAAGAGTTCAATGTTGAAAGGGCCCTTGCCCTGCTTCAGGCCCAGCTTGTCGACGATGGAAGTGGCCTGCAGCACGCCAACCTGGAAGTTGTCGAAGGTGGCGTAGTAATCCACGTTCTTCGAACCCTTGATCAGACGGTCATAGGCGATGACCTTGACACCCTTGTCGGCCGCGTTCTGCAACGCCTTGGACAGTGTGGTGCCGTCGATGGAGGCGATCACCAGCACCTTCGCGCCCTTGGTGATCATGTTCTCGATCTGGGCAAGCTGGTTCGGGATGTCGTCATCAGCATATTGCAGGTCGGTTTTGTAGCCGCGCTCCTTGAGCACCTTGACCATGTTGTCGCCGTCGGCGATCCAGCGGGCAGAGGATTTGGTGGGCATCGAAATGCCGATGCTGCCTTTGTCTTGCGCCTGGACTGACGGTGCAATACCGAGGGTTCCCAGCACGAGGCCGGCGAGCAGGGTCTGGAGAAATGTACGTTTCATGAAATAGTTTCCTTCTGGAGGTTTGAAAGAGCGCCCCAGTATCGGGGCGCCGGCCCGGATGCTGATCAGTATTTACGCTTGGGGAATTCCTTGGCGGCTACTTCCATCGGAAAAATACCCTCTTCGGTAACGATACGTTTCTGAACGGACTTGCCGGCCTTGATGTCCTTGACTGCCGCCATCAGCTGCGGGCCCAGCAAGGGGCTGCACTCCACGGAGACATTGAGCTTGCCGGCCATCATGGCTTCGAAAGCGCCCTTGACGGCATCGATCGAGATGATGGTGATGTCCTTTGCCGGCTTCATGCCAGCCTCTTCAATCGCCTGGATCGCACCGATAGCCATGTCGTCGTTGTGCGCGAAAAGCACATTGATCTTCTTGCCTTCGGCCTTGAGGAAGGCTTCCATCACCTCCTTGCCCTTGGCCCGGGTGAAATCACCCGTCTGCGAGCGAATGATCTTGAACTTCGGGTCGGCCTTGATGATTTCTTCAAATCCTTTTTTGCGGTCAATCGCCGGCGCGGAACCCACGGTTCCCTGCAACTCAACGATGTTGACCTGGCCGCTTGTGCCCTTCATTTTTTCGACAAGCCAGCGGCCTGCCTTGCGGCCTTCCTCCACAAAGTCCGAGCCCATGAAGGAAACATACAGCGAGGTGTCTTTGACGTTCACGGAGCGGTCAGTCAGCACCACCGGAATTTTGGCGGCCTTGGCTTCACGCAAAACGGTTTCCCAGCCCGACTCGACCACGGGCGAGAACGCGATCACGTCAACCTTTTGGGCAATGAAGGAGCGGATCGCCTTGATCTGGTTTTCCTGCTTCTGCTGGGCATCGGAGAATTTGAGTTCGATGCCGGCGTCCTTGGCGGCCGATTTGATGGATTCGGTATTGGCGGTGCGCCATTCGCTCTCCGCGCCGACCTGGCTAAAGCCCAGCACGATGGGCTTTTGTGCCCATGCTGAAACCGGCAACAGGCCGGCAAGGGGGGCGCAGGCGAGTGCGACAGTGAGGGTGCGGCGATGGATCTTCATTTTGTCTCCTTGGTTGAAATGGAACTGAAAGCTCTCTGGTGATCTTCAATGGCTCAGGCTAGCACGTAACCGGTCTTGACGGTGGTGTAGAACTCGGCAGCGTAGCGGCCTTGTTCGCGTGAGCCGTAACTCGACCCCTTGCGCCCGCCGAACGGAACGTGGAAGTCGACACCCGCAGTAGGCAGGTTCACCATGGTCATGCCGACTTCTGCATGACGCTTGAAATGCATGGCGTGCTTGAGGGAAGTCGTGCAGATGCCTGCACAGAGGCCGAAGGGTGTGTCGTTGGCCAGGGCCAGCGCGTGTTCAAAGTCATCGGCCTGCAACACACATGCTATCGGCCCAAAAATCTCTTCGCGCGCAATGCGGTGTTCCGGCCGGGCCAGGAAGAGCGCCGGATTCATGTAATGCCCCGGTGTCGGGCGCTCCAGCAATTCGCCGCCCCAGACATGCTCGGCACCTTCGTTGCGCCCTATGTCCAGATACGACTGGTTCTGTTCGAGCTGGCTGCGATCAACCACCGGGCCCATTTCGATACCCCGCTCCAGCGCGTGGCCCACCTTGAGCCCGGCAATGCGGTGGCGCAGGCGCGCAACGAATGCATCGTGTACGGGCGCTTCCACGATGAGCCTGCTTGACGCGGTGCAGCGCTGGCCGGTCGAAAAGTACGAGCCTTGCACGGCGCATTCGACGGCCTGGTCAAGATCGGCATCAGCCAGTATCACCAGCGGATTTTTGCCACCCATTTCAAGCTGCACCTTGGCGCGGCGCGCGGAAGCCGACTGAAGGATGCGTTCGCCGGTTGTCACCGAGCCCGTGAAACTCAGCGCATTGACCAGGGGATGGTCGACCAGCGTTTGCCCGACTTCCCGGCCGCTTCCCATGACAAGGTTGAAGACGCCCGCAGGCAGCCCGCAGCGGCTGATGATTTCGGCCAGAGCCCAACCGCAGGTGGGCACCAGCTCGGCCGGTTTGAAAATCACCGTGTTCCCATAGGCCAGTGCCGGCGCGATTTTCCAGGCCGGAATCGCCAGCGGGAAATTCCATGGTGCGATGATTCCCACCACGCCGACAGGTTCACGCGTCACGTCGACCTGAATGCCGGGCCGGACCGATGCCATGGTCTCCCCCTGAACACGCAATGCTTCGCCTGCGAAAAACTTGAATATCTGGCCGGCCCGTGCCGCTTCGCCCACGCCTTCGGGCAAGGTTTTTCCTTCTTCCCGTGACAGCAGCATGCCCAGCTCATCTTTTCGCGCCAGGATCTCGCTGCCGATCTGGTCAAGTACATCAGCCCGGCGTTGCGGCGTGCTGTGACTCCAGTGCGGCAATGCCTCGGCTGCGGCCCGGATCGCAAGTTCGGTCTGGTTGCGGTCGGCACGTGCGTACTCGCTGACCACCTCCCGGGTATCCGAGGGGTTGGTGCTGGTGCCCGTGGTGGTGCCGGTTTCCCAGCGCCCATTGATATAGTGCCGGGCGTTTTGTTGCAGTTCGCCAAATTTCATGAGAGTGAGAGCCTCGTCTTCATAGCGCTGCAGTCTAGAATTAATTTTGATATCAATCCAATTGTTTTTTTGACAAAATAGATATCGTTCTACGCATTCTGGAAAACCCGATGAGCACCTACAACCACTGGTTCATACGCGCACGGCTCAAGACAAGGCAATTGCTGTTACTGGTTGCACTGGCCGAAGAAGGCAATATTCATCGCGCAGCGCAGGTTCTCAGCATGACCCAGCCGGCGGCGTCCAAGTTGCTCAAGGATCTGGAAGATGTTCTGGAGGTACAGCTTTTTGAGCGCTTGCCCCGGGGCATGCGGCCAACCTGGTATGGCGAAACCATGATCCGGCATGCGCGCATGGCACTGGCCAGCCTGAACCAGGCACATGACGAGCTGACCGCACTCAAAACCGGCCACTTCGGCCAGGTCGGCATCGGCGCCATCACGTCGCCGGGCCTGGCCTTGTTGCCGTCTGCGGTGGCCGTGGTCAAACAGGAGCACCCGAGCCTGCGCATTTCGCTGGATATCGAAACCAGCCCGGTGCTGCTGGAGCGGCTGGAGCAGGGCAAGCTCGACATCCTCGTGGCACGCCTCTTTGCCGAACACGACAAGACCAATTTGCGCTATGAGCCCCTGGTCGAGGAGCCGGTGTGCGCCATGGCGAGGCCGGGACATCCACTGCTGGGTGTGTCTGGCCTCACCCTGCGCGACGTGGTGGCCGCCGCCTGGATTGTGCCGCCCGCGGGCAGCGTCCTGCGGCACCGGTTCGAGCTGATGTTCCGCGAGGATGGGCTTGCTCCACCCATCAACGTGGTGGAGTCTTCAGCCCTGCTTTTCATCACGCGCATGCTGCAGCAAAGCGACATGGTGGCCGTGGTCGCGGCCGATGTGGCGCGGTATTACGCCGCGCACGGTATCGTCTCGGTACTGCCGCTGGACATGCCCTGCCACATGGACGCCTTCGGCATCATCACCCGCACCGACCGGCTGCCATCGCCAGCCGCCAAGGTCATGATGAAAGCGCTGAAGACAGCGAGCCTGACACTCTATGGCCGCAGGCTGGAGATGGACTAAAAGTCTTCGCGACTCAGGCCAAGGACACCGCGGAACCGGCTTTGCCGGGCCGCCAGTGTCGCCCCCTGAGGGGCTGAGAGCCGCGGCTCCAAGCCTGCCCGCGCAGGCTTGGACGGCTCCGAAGAGCCGTCGCGTCTGGCGGCGGTACGGGGCGCCGAAGGCGCCCCGGGGGGATTGTTAAACCCAGCCGGCATCCACCGTGAACTCCTGCGCTGTGCACATGGCGGCGTCATCGGATGCCAGGAACAGCACCATGCGCGCGATGTCGTGGGGCAGCAGCTTGTCGGGCAGGCATTGGTTGCGCTGGAGTTCCTTCTCGCCTTCGGCATCCAGCCAGAGCTTGATCTGCCGCTCGGTCATGACCCAGCCCGGCGACACGGTGTTGATGCGGATGCGGTCCCGGCCCAGCGTTTTCGCGAGGCCGCGCGTCAGGCCGTTCACCGAAGATTTGGCGATGGCATAACAAGGGTAGCCTGCGCCCTTGCCTTGCCAGCCGGTGGAGCCCAGGTTGATGATGGAGCCGGCGCCGAGGCGCTGCATGCCCGGCACCACCGACTGGATTGCAAAGAAGGCGGGCCGTTCATTGATCGCGATGCGGTCGTCGTAGTAGGCGGGCGTTACAGACTCCAGGCTGTGGCGGTCATCGCTGGCAACATTGTTGACCAGCACCGAAAAGTCGCCCAGCGCGCTTGCTGCGTCGGTGATTGCCGACTGCAGCGCGGCCACGTCCCGCACATCGCAGGCGCGCCACCATGGGCGGGCGTGCCCCGCATCTGCCAGCTCCTGCGCAAGCGCTTCACTGGCCTCCTTCGCGACATCGATGAAGGCAACGCGCGCGCCCTGCTGCGCAAAGGCTGTCACGATGGCGGCGCCTATGCCGCTGCCTCCGCCGGTGACAAATACCGACCGCTTGTTCAGGCTGGGAAAGACGGAGAGGGTCTCGCTTGCGGGAGCGGCACGCATGGGGGCAGAGCTGGAAATGTTTGACATTGCAAGTTGTGTATCAATTAATATAAAAAGAATAAGTTTCCAACATCACTATGCATTGATATCATCCACCGCGTCAAGAGGCCACCGCACAGCCCCGCAATACGGAGACATTAGTGACATTGATTCCAGACACCCCCGCGGGCATGCATCAGCAGCGGCCGGCCATGCCGGTCCCCGGCAAGGTGCATTGCGTCCATCCGGCGGGCGCCCTGCTGGGTGAGGGTACCTTGTGGTCGCCGCGGGAGCAATCCCTGTATTGGGTGGACATTCTTGGCTGCCGCCTGCACCGCTTTCACCCCGCCACCGGCGCGCGCAGCAGCTGGGCCTTTGACGAGGAAATTTCCGCGCTGGCCGAGCGGGCGCATGCGCCCGGTCTGATCGTGACCCTGCGGCGCGGCTTCGCGCTGTTTGACCCCGCTTTGGGCGGCGAACCACACTACCTGCACCAACCCGAGGCTACGTTGCCGGGCAATCGCTTCAACGATGGCAAGTGCGATGCGCAAGGCCGCTTTTGGGCGGGGACGATGGACTTTGACTGCGTGGCCCCCACCGGCGCGCTGTATCGCTATGACCCTGATGGCCGCTGCACGCGCCATGAAGAAGGTTTTGCGGTGACCAACGGCCCCACCTGGTCCGCCGACGGTCGCACCCTGTATTTCAACGATACAGTCAATGGCCGCATCCATGCGTATGACTTCGACAGCGCGGCGGGAACCTTGTCAGGCAAGCGCCTGTGGCTGGCTTTTGCGGCCGGCGACGGCGTACCCGACGGCATGACCACCGACGCCGCCGGCCGCCTGTGGATTGCCCATTGGGGCGGTGCCTGCATCAGCTGCCATGACCCGGTCACTGCACAGGAGC
>NZ_JBFUCA010000058.1:0-13202 GCF_056405475.1 Polaromonas sp. P1_G4 | reverse complement strand
AACGAACACCACGTTGCCGTAACCGTTCTKGACACCCGAAAACTCCACCACGCCGTCGCCGACGGTACGTGCAGGTGTTCCCGTAGCTGCTGCGAAGTCGGTGCCCAGGTGGGCGCGCCATTTTTGCAGGATGGGGTGAAAGCGCATTGAAAAGCCGCTGCTGATGCGCGAGAACTCGACGGGCGAGCTCAGGTAGGCGCGGCGCAGGCTCTGGCCGTCGAGCGTGTAATAGCCGCCCCTGTGGGCAACGCCCGCGGCGTCCACGCCCGGAGGCTGGAACCACATGGCCTGGTAGGCCTTGCCGGCGTTGACAAACTCGGCCGACAGCACGCGACCGGTGCGCAGCGGCTCGCCGTCGGCTTCCAGGCTTTCATAGACCACGTTGAAGCGGTCGCCCTTGCGCAGTGCGCGGCGGAAATCGATGTCACTGGAGAAAATTTCGGCGATCTGCACCGCTACGCCATCGGGAATGCGGGCGTCGTCGGTGGCGGCGAACAGCGACGTCTGGATGCTGCCGCTGGACAAGCGCGCAGTAGCCACATACGGGGCGGTTTCAATGCGCGAGCTGAAACCGGCGGCGCCGCGCTCGACCACGAGGCGCTTGAACATCGTTTCGTCGTCAGTGGGCCAGCGCATGCTGAGCTTGAGCAGTTGCTGGCTGTCGCTGGCTTCGGCGGTTACGTTCTTTCCGGCACGGCCCGACAACAGCAGGCGCGCATTGGCGTCGCTGCGCAAAAAGGCGGCTGCGGCGCTGTCGTCGATGTTCAGGCGCTTGAGCAGGGTGTCGGCGGTATCGCTGCTGCGGGTGCTTTCGGTGCGGAACAGCTTGAAACGGAAATCGGTGAGGGAATCGGTCTGTATCTGCGTGGGCAAAGGCTCGACCGCTTCGAGTATCTGGCGGACCGGCAGGTTGGCCGCATCGGGTGCCAGGGGCGCAACGCCGAATGCTGTGACACCTGTGCCCAGCAGCAGTGCTGCAAGGCTGGCGGTGACCCGTTTGGGATGGCGACGGAGGCTGTCGGCGATGGGCAGCAGTATCTGGGAGGGAGATGGCAGTGGCAAAGCAGTATTCCCAACAAAAGTGCATCGGGCGCTGCGCGAGCACCGGACTGCTGTATAAAAGGTGGAGAGCTTTGGCGGCCAGCCCTGGATTCAGGGGTGGGGCCGGAGCCATCCGGTTATGAGTTTCCTGATCAGCAAATTGCAGGCCAACTAAAATGGCTCCGCCGCTGCAGGAGAGCCGCCAGTATATCTGTCGGACAATTCCCCGACATGTGAAAAACCCTTATGAATCAAGAGCTTGTTACAAAATTTCCCGTCACCGACCGCGTCAGGGAGGCCCTGGCGGTGTCCCTGCGCGGCTGCGATGAGCTGATCCCGGAAAACGATTGGATACAAAAACTGGCCAAATCGGAGGCCACGGGCGTCCCGCTGCGCATCAAACTGGGGCTGGACCCGACGGCGCCTGACATTCATGTCGGACATACCGTGGTGCTGAACAAAATGCGTCAGCTCCAGGATCTGGGCCATACAGTCATTTTTCTTATAGGCGACTTCACCAGCCTGATCGGCGACCCGTCCGGGCGCAACACCACACGGCCCCCGCTCACGCCCGAGCAGATCAAGGTCAACGCCGAAACCTACCGCGCCCAGGCCGACAAGATCCTGGACCCCGCCAAAACCGAGCTGCGCTACAACAGCGAATGGAGCGAACCGCTGGGCGCCACCGGCATGATCAAGCTGGCTTCTCATTACACCGTGGCCCGCATGATGGAGCGCAACGACTTCAACGACCGTTTCAAGGCCGGCACGCCTATTAGCGTGCATGAGTTTTTGTACCCGCTGATGCAGGGCTACGACTCGGTCGCGCTCAGGAGCGACCTGGAACTCGGCGGCACCGACCAGAAGTTCAACCTGCTGATGGGCCGGCACCTGCAGCAGGAATACGGCCAGGAGCCGCAGTGCATTTTGACCATGCCGCTGCTCGAAGGCCTGGACGGCATCGAGAAGATGTCCAAGAGMAAGAACAACTACATCGGCATCAGCGAAGACGCCAACACCATGTTCGCCAAGGTGCTGTCGATCTCCGATGTGCTGATGTGGAAGTGGTACACACTGCTGTCGTTCAAGAGCGAGGCCGACATCGCAGCGCTGAAGGCCGAAGTGGACGGCGGGCGCAACCCCAAGGACGCCAAAGTGGCGCTGGCCAAGGAAATCACTGCGCGCTTTCATTCCGCTGCCGCAGCCGACGCCGCCGAGCAGGATTTCATCAACCGCAGCAAGGGCGGCGTGCCGGATGAGATTCCCGAGGTGTCGCTGTCCGGTTCGCCGATGGGGATAGGCGCGCTGCTCAAGGCGGCCGGCCTCGCGCCCTCGGGCAGCGAAGCCACGCGCCTGATTGAAGGCGGCGGCGTGCGGATTGACTCCAGCGTGGTGAGCGACAAGGCGCTCAAGCTGAACAGCGGAACGTATGTGGTGCAGGTGGGCAAACGCAAGTTTGCCAGGGTCACGCTGGCCTGAACTGCGGCCCGGGGCGCTTTCCGCAGACTCGGGGCGGCGACCGAACGCTACTATTTTAATAGCTGCTTGCGCTTACCCCTATTGGTCTACAGGCATTTAACCTGCATACCAGTCATCTTGTTACCGAACCTCGATGGCCACGCGCCGGTTGCGCGGTTCTTCCACTTCGTCAGCGGTAGGCACGGCCAGGTCGCGCTCGCCCCGGCCCGCCGCTTCGATACGCTCTGCCGGAAACTGGCGGTCGATCAGTATCTGGCGCACCTGCTGCGCCCGCTGGGCCGACAGCACGTCGTTGCTGGCTCCGGCGCCCACAGTGTCGGTATGGCCGGTGATCACGATGTCGCCGCCACTTCGGGCCAGCGCATCGGCGAGCACGTCTTCCATGATTTTCTGCGACTCGGCCGTCAGCACCGTGCCGCCCGCATCAAAGTACACGGTGTAACGCTTGCCCCTGGGCGGCGCCATGTCATACAGCGCAGCGTTATCGGCGCGAACCTTGGCCGGATCAGCCTGGTCCACCCTGGGGGCACCCGTTGAACCCCGCGCTGCCGTGGCACGCTGGAAAGGCACGGACAGCACCGCTTCGCCGCCTGCGCCTTCCCTGGCGCGCACCACCACGGCGGACGGCGTACCGCCCTCCTGCGGCAGCAGCACAACACGGGTGCCGGTGGAACAAGCCGCCAGCAGCGTGCTCAGGAGAATGGCGGAGAGAAGGGGGAAATGGATTCTCATGGCTGTGGGTCCGCCTGCACGATGAAGTCGGTGCCGCGAATGCCGATGAAAGCGGTCTTGGTCTCGATGCGCACGGTCTCGGGATGGGCCTTGCCCACCAGGCCGCTCATCATGCGCAGCGAACCTTGCAGCAGGGAGAGCAGCAGGCCGCCCTCTTGTGTGGTGGCATCAAAGCTGAAACCCTTGATGTCCAGTTGCGAAGCCGGACCCACCACCACCGTGGTGCCGTCGCGCAGTACCAGGCTGGCGGCGGAGTCGGCGCCTGTGACGATGCGGCCGGCGGGCAACACGGGGTCTCCGGCCTTTGCCGGCCGCGCTGCGCCGCCGGCCTCCAGCAGCTTGACATCACCGCGCAGGGTTTTCAGAAAGCCGGCCTGCCCCGGGGCGGGTGGAKGCGGGGGCAAGGGTACAGAAGCGGGGATGGCCGATGCCTCGACGGCAGGCGCCGGCGCCGCTGCCGGGGTGGCCGGAGCACCCGCGGCAGGTTCCGGCCGGGTTTGTGCGGCGGCTTGCACGGCTGCAAGCATCAGTCCGGCCAAGGCTGTCAGATAGCGATGTTTCATGAAGACCTCTTTGGGCGGATTATCCATTACCTTTAGTTACGATTCGCCAGGCAAGTCTTACCACCCCGCCATCCTTCTCCGGTTTGTTACCCGGCATGCCCCCATACCTCACAATGCACAGATGAATTTTCCCGCCTGGCAATCCCTGACGCCGCAGCGGCTGCTGCGCACTTCCGTCGCCGTGGCCGCAGCCACCATCGTCCTCAAAACGGCGGCCTGGTACATCACGGATTCGGTCGGCCTGCTGTCTGACGCCATGGAGTCTTTCGTCAACCTGGCCAGCGCCCTCTTTGGCCTGGCCATGGTCACGATTGCGCAGCGCCCTGCCGACGACKACCACCCCTACGGCCACCACAAGGCCGAGTATTTTTCGTCCGGCTTCGAGGGTGCGCTGATCGTCGGCGCGGCGCTGGCCATCATCTGGGCTGCCGTGCACCGCATGCTGGACCCTCGGCCGCTGCAGCAGCTTGGCTGGGGCCTGGCGTTGTCGGTGGGCAGCTCGGCGCTCAACGGCCTGCTGGCCTGGGCGATGTTCCGCGCGGCCCGGCAGCATCGGTCCATCGCGCTTGAGGCCGACGCCAGGCACCTCGTGACCGATGTCTGGACCTCAGCCGGCGTGGTGGTCGGCATAGGTGCTGTCATGTTGACCGGCTGGCTTTGGCTGGACGCCGTGGTGGCGATCGGCGTGGCCCTGAATATCCTGTGGGAGGGAGGCCGGCTGGTCTGGCGCTCGTCACAGGGCCTGATGGACGAGGCGGTGGAGCCTGAAGTGCTGACCGAGATCCAGAAAACACTCGCAGGCTTCAGCCACCCCACCATCCGCTTTGACCACCTGAGCACGCGCCGCGCCGGCCAGCGGCGCTTTGTCGATATGCACATGCACATGCCGGCCAGCTGGTCGCTGGGCCGCGCGGCGGCCGTGCGCACCAGCGTTGAGCAGGCGCTGATGAGCGCCGTGCCCGGCCTGCGCGCCAGCATCCAGCTGCTGCCCACCGATGTGGAAGCCCATTTCGACGATGAGGCCGACCTGATCTGATGGCCTGCCGCCCTCTTCCGGCCGCCGATAATTTCCCCGACCTTCCGACTTTCTACCCCTGAGACCAGGAGCCTTGATGAAACGACCCCCTCTTGCGCTTGCCGCCCGCGTCCTTGCCTGCGCACTGCTCAGCGCCGCCGCGCAGGCGGCGGAGCTCCAGGTGCTGAGCGCCGGCGCCATCGAGCCCGGCCTCAAGGCGGCAGCGGCAGCTTTTGAAAAGCAGACCGGCCACACCGCCAAAATCACCTTCAACACCGCGCCCGAGCTGAAAAAGCGCATGGACGGCAACCCGGCGTTTGACGTGGTGATCGCGCCGCCCGCCGTCATCGGCGAATTTGCCGCGGCCAGCAAGCTGGCGGAAACACGCGCCAACGTCGGCCGTGTCGGGATGGGTGTGGCTGTGCGCGAAGGCGCACCGGTGCCCGACATCGCCAATGCCGAGGCACTCAAACGCTCGGTGCTGGCCGCCGACTCGCTGGTGTTCAACCGCGCCTCCACCGGCTTGTACCTGGAGGGCCTGCTCAGGAAGATGGACGTGTATGCGCAGGTGGAAAGCAAAACCACGCGTTATCCCGACGGCGCCTCGGTGATGGAGCACGTGCTCAAGGGCAAGGGCCGCGAGATCGGTTTCGGTGCGATGACCGAGATTCTTCTATACAGGGACAAGGGCCTGAAGTTCGTCGGCCCGGTTCCGGCCGAAGTGCAGAACTACACGTCGTACACCGCCGCGCCGCTGGCTTCCGGCAAACAGCAGGATGTGGCCCAGCAGTTCGTCAGTTTCCTGGCCGGCCCGGTCGGCAAGCCGCTGTTTGTCGCGGCCGGCGTGACCGACTGATGAAGGCCGTGCTGCAGCGCGTGGCCGAAGCCCGCGTGGTGATTGCCGGCGAAACCGTCGGCCAGATAGGCGGCGGGCTGCTGGTGCTGGTGTGCGCTGAGCGCGGCGACGCTGAAGCGCAGGCTGACAAGCTGCTGGCCAAGCTTCTCAAGCTGCGCATCTTCTCCGACAACGCGGGAAAGATGAATCTGAGCGTGCAGGACGTCCAAGGCGGCCTGCTGATCGTGAGCCAGTTCACGCTGGCGGCTGACGCCTCGGGCGGCAACCGGCCCAGCTTCACCGGTGCGGCCCCGCCTGACGAAGGGCGCCGGCTCTACGACTACTTTGTGGCCCAGGCCCGCGGCGTGCATCCGCAAGTCGAAACCGGGCAATTCGCAGCCGACATGCAGGTGCACCTGGTCAATGACGGGCCGGTAACGATTCCGCTGCAGGTCGTGCCGGGCACATAAACTCGCTATTAATTCAATAGCTGCTTGCGCCCGTCCCTATTGGGCTGAAGCCCAATAAACCTTGAATTTCAGCGGTAAGGGTTTTTGACGCCCAGGCCGGCCAGGATCTCGATTTCACGCGCTTCCATGGCTTCGGCATCGGCTTCGCCGGTTTCATGGTCCCAGCCCTGCGCATGCAGCGTGCCGTGCACCAGCAGATGGGCGTAGTGGGCCTGCAAGGTCTTTTTGTTCTCTTTCGCCTCTTTGGCCACCACCGGCGCGCACAGCACCAGGTCGGCCGTGACCACCGGCTCTCGTGTGTAGTCGAAGGTCAGCACGTTGGTGGCGTAGTCGCGCTGGCGGTAGTCACGGTTCAGCGCCTGGCCTTCTTCGGCGTCGACGATGCGCACAGTGATCTCGCCGTCGTGCGCCAGCGCGTGGCGGATCCAGCGGGCCACGCTGTGACGCGGCAGCGCTGCGCGGTGGCGGGCGGCGTCTTTCAGGTCGCCAAACTGCAAGGACAAGCYCAGGTTCTTAAGAGCCATTTCGGCTCCTGGCGCTTGTGCGCCGTGCGGGAGCAGCTATCGAATCTGTAGCAATTTCTGCCGCGATGCCGGGCCGCGTCTTGTCGTACGCATCAACAATGCGGGCCACCAGCGGGTGGCGCACCACGTCGGCACTCGTCAGGCGGGTGATCGCAATGCCCTTGACGCGCTTGAGTACGCGCTCGGCATCCACCAGGCCGCTCAACTGCGTGCGCGGCAAATCGACCTGGCTGATATCGCCCGTCACCACAGCCTTGCTGCCAAAGCCGATGCGCGTCAAAAACATCTTCATCTGCTCGGGCGTGGTGTTTTGCGCTTCGTCGAGGATGACAAACGCGTGGTTCAGCGTGCGGCCGCGCATGAAGGCCAGCGGCGCGATCTCGATCTGCTGGCGCTCAAAGGCCTTTTGCACGCGCTCAAAACCCATCAGCTCATGCAGCGCGTCATACAGCGGACGCAGGTAAGGGTCCACCTTCTGGCTCAGGTCACCCGGCAAAAAACCCAGGCGCTCGCCGGCCTCGACCGCCGGGCGGGTCAGCACAATGCGTTGCACCGTGCTGCGCTCCAATGCATCCACCGCGCAAGCCACGGCGAGGTAGGTCTTGCCGGTGCCGGCGGGGCCGATACCGAAAGTGATGTCGTGGGTGGCAATGTTTTCCAGGTAGGTGCCCTGGTTGGTGGTGCGGGCGCGCAGGTCGGCGCGGCGGGTCGACAGCGCCATGGCGCCGTCGGGCGCGATGCTGAGCGCGGTGTCGCCGGCCAGCATCAGCTGCACGGTTTCGGGCTCTATGGGCCGCTGGGCGATTTCGTACAGGGCCTGCAGCACCTCGAGCGCCTGGTTGGCCTTCACCTTGGTGCCGTCGATCTTGAACTGCTCGAAGCGGTGGGCAATCGTGACATCCAGCGCCACTTCGATGGTGCGGATGTGGCTGTCCATGGGTCCGCACAGGTGACCCATGCGGGTGTTGTTCGGCGGCGTGAAGGTGTGACGAAGAATCAAGGCGGTGGTTTTCCTGGAAAACGGCGGTTAAAGGCGGAAAAACACAATTGTCCGCCCAAACAGGCGCCTGCGTCTGACTGATAAGATTTGCCCATGATAGGAAGACTCTCTGGCCAGCTGGCCGAAAAAAATCCCCCGGAAATCCTGGTGGACTGCAACGGCGTCGGCTATGAGGTACTGGTGCCCATGAGCACCTTCTACAACCTGCCCGGCCTGGGCGAAAAAGTCAGCCTGCTGACACACTTTGTGGTGCGCGAAGACGCACAAATCCTCTACGGTTTCGGCAGCGCCACCGAACGCGCCGCCTTCCGCCAGCTCATCAAGATTTCCGGCGTAGGCCCACGCACCGCGCTCAGCGTGCTCAGCGGCATGAGCGTTGAAGAGCTGTCGCAAGCCGTCACCCAGCAGGAAGCCGGCCGCATCATCAAGGTGCCCGGCATCGGCAAAAAGACCGCCGAACGCCTGTTGCTGGAACTCAAGGGCAAACTGGGCGCCGACATCGGTATCCAGGTCAGCGTCGCCAACGATGCCCAGTCCGACATCCTGCAGGCCCTGGTGGCGCTGGGCTATAGCGACCGCGACGCCGCACTGGCACTGAAGGCATTGCCCAAAGATATCGGCGTGAGTGACGGCATCAAGCTGGCGTTGAAGGCGCTGGCGAAATAGGCCGGTAACCCAGTATGAGCATACAAACCGACGATTTCGCTCCCGGCGACTTCCCGCCCGCCAAGCGCGTGATGTCGGCCGCGCCGGCCTCACCCGGCGAGGAGGCGATCGAGCGCGCGTTGCGCCCCAAACTGTTTGACGAGTACGTCGGCCAGACCAAGGTGCGCGACCAGCTTGAAATCTTCATTGGTGCGGCCAAAAAGCGCAGCGAGGCGCTGGACCACGTGCTGCTGTTCGGCCCGCCCGGCCTGGGCAAGACCACGCTGTCGCACATCATTGCGCATGAGCTGGGCGTGAACCTGCGGCAGACCTCCGGACCGGTGCTGGAAAAACCCAAGGACCTGGCGGCGCTGCTGACCAACCTTGAAAAGAACGACGTCCTCTTCATTGACGAAATTCACCGCCTGAGCCCGGTGGTAGAAGAAATCCTCTACCCCGCGCTCGAGGACTACCAGATCGACATCATGATCGGCGAAGGCCCGGCGGCGCGCAGCATCAAGCTCGACCTGCAGCCCTTCACGCTGGTGGGTGCCACCACGCGCGCCGGCATGCTGACCAACCCGCTGCGCGACCGCTTCGGCATCGTCGCGAGGCTGGAGTTTTATACACCCGACGAACTCGCACGCATCGTGCGGCGCAGCGCCAAGTTGCTCAATGCGCCCATGGACGAAGAAGGCGGTTTTGAAATTGCCCGCCGTTCACGCGGTACGCCGCGCATTGCCAACCGCCTGCTGCGCCGCGTGCGCGACTATGCCGACGTGAAGGGCACCGGCCACATCTCGCTGGACATCGCCAACAAGGCGCTTGCCATGCTCGACGTAGACCCGCAGGGCTTTGACGTGATGGACCGCAAGTTACTCGAAGCCGTGATCCACCGCTTTGATGGCGGCCCGGTCGGCCTGGACAACATCGCGGCCAGCATTGGTGAAGAGCGCGACACGATTGAAGACGTGATCGAGCCCTATTTGATCCAGCAAGGCTATTTGCAGCGCACGCCGCGCGGGCGCATCGCCACGCTGGCGGCCTACCGCCACCTGGGCGTGGCGCCGCCGCAGCAAGGGCAAGACTTCTTTGGCGCCGGCAAATAAACAATGAACCGGCCCGCCAGGTGGCAAGGGCAGGAGGGGAGCATGGAATTTCCGGATACTGTTCCGTCGGCCTTGCTGGCAGGCGCACCTGATGCGCCTGAATATGTGCGTGAGTTTCCCTCATCGTGGCGCAGCACCACGGGAACCCTGACGATCCTCTTTTCATTCCTGGCCGTCATTCCGGCCTTGATGCTTGTGTTTGTCCCGTTTTCCGGTTTTCCCGGATGGCGACTGGCCAGCCTGGGCGGCCTGCTGTGGTTCGTCTGGCTTTTTGGGCGGCAGCTTGTCGGCGGACGTCCGGCCTTGCGGGTGGGCCCCGAAGGCATCAGCGCCGCCGTACTGAAAAACAGGACCATCGCGTGGCCTGAGGTGTCAGATATCGAGTCGCAGTCTGCGCAGGGCCACACGTCGATCAACGTGTCGCTCGCACCTCATGTGAAAGACAAATGGTGGTGGGGCAGCCGTAAAAAGCGGCTTTGCATTCTCTTGAACAGCGTACGGACCAAAGACCACCCCGATGCGATCATGGCCGCGACGCAGGCCTTTGCCACCTACGGCGGGCGGGGCTTTATGCAGGCGATGGAGCAGCGGACCGCTGAACTCAAGGCCGTGGAAAATTTCGACGCCCGCCTGAAGGAGCTCACGCCTGTGACTTGGGCGCTTTACCTGGTGGTCGGCGTGAACGTCGCTGTCTGGCTGGCGAATCTCGGTGCCGGAATCAGCGCGTTCAAACCCTTGCCGTCGGAGCTTTTGGCCTGGGGCGCCAATTCGGCGGCGTCCGTGGTGGAAGACCGCCAGTATTGGCGTCTGTTGACAGCCACCTTTCTGCACGGCGGCTTTCTGCACCTCGCGTTGAACATGCTGGGCTTGTGGCAGGGCGGGGTCCAACTCAACCGGCTTCACGGCAACTTTCAGTTCCTGTTGATCTACCTGGCCAGTGCGCTCACCGGCAGTGCGCTCAGCCTGCATTTTTCTGCCCAGCAATCCGTTTCCGTCGGTGCTTCCGGTGCGGTGTTTGGTGTCCTGGGGGCGCTGCTGGTGGCGRTGCACCAGCATCGCGGGCAAATACCCGGCGTTACCAGCAAGAACGTGATGACCAGTCAGGGCGTGTTTCTGGCGTATGCGCTCGTTCAGGGTTTCAGCAAGCAGGGTATCGATAACGCCGCCCACGTGGGGGGCCTCATGGCAGGATGTGTGCTGGCCTGGGTGCTGACCGAAAAAATCGCCGCCGTTGCCACACCGGCGCGGCGGCTTTCAACGGCGGCTATCGGTTCGTTGCTGTCGGCCACCGCAGTGGCCGCTCTGGTGGCCACAACGCCGACGCCTGCCGTGCACCATCGGCAGCTGTTTGAATTTCAGGCCGGGCTGACGCGCATTTTGCCCGCGATGCAAGCCGCGGAGAAAGCCTTTCAGGCCGACGTCAAAGCTTTTCGCGAAGGCAAGATGCCGGAGCCTGAATTTGTCCAGGCGATAGAAGCACGGCACCTGCCGGGTTACCAGGCCGTCCAGCGCGCCCTGGCCCCGCTGGACATTCCTGCCAATGACAAAGTCGGCGCCGGCATGCGCGATGTCAAGCGCGCCAACAACCTGATGGTGGAACTGATGCAAATCCAGCTGGCCACTGCACGTGCCGTGCAGGGCGATGTCACCGCCGCAGCCGGTCAGGCCCGCGTGCTGGTGATCAGCGCGGAGCTCAAGGCCATTGATTCGCGGATTTCCGAGCGTGTGAGCGCCGCCAAGCCCAAATCCAAATCCAACCCCTGAGAAAAATAGCCATGTCTCGCCGTTCCCTGATTTCGCCGGGCCTGATGCTTTGTTGGGCAATGGCGGTCGGGGGCTGCGCGGTCCCTGCACCGGGACCGCGCACGCCCAATCCAGCCGTGCCTCTCGCTTCCACGTCCAGCCTGCCGGAATTCCCCGAGCTGTTCCGGCAGATGGGAAAACTCTACGCTGATCATCCGCAGGCGCCGCAGATGCAGGACGGCGACGGTATGGGGCAAAAAATTTCCATCGCGCGCGTGCGCAAGCCCGGCGCGCTCGACGCCTTGCAGGCTTACCGCGCGCAGGGAGTGCATGGCCGCGTCGTCGTGATCACACTGCTGGACGCCGAGGGCAAGCTGCTCGATGCGCGGGTGCTGTCGTCCACGCATGCCGAACTCAATGGGGCCGTACTGCAGTCGGCACGCGAAGCGGAGTACCGGGGCGGGCGCATCAATGGCGCGCCCTCGCCGATGTATGCAGTCTACGGCGTGAACTTCTAGGCGCGCTTCTCAGACGCCATGCCGGCAGGTCAGGTCAGGTCAGCGCGCCACGCGCATCAACCTGGTAAATGCGCTGCACTGTGCCGTGGCGCAGACCACCGGCCACGCCAATCATGGCGTCGTGCAAATTCACGGTGGGGTCGCAGTGGCCGGGAATCAGCCACAGCATGCTGCCCAGGCCGGGCAGGCGCTTGCTGTCGCCCGCGGGCCGCAAAATGCCGTGCTCGTCGCCGCCATTGAAATAGGCCAGCTCGCTTTCACTGTCAAAGGCATGCACCAGCGGCAGGCCGGAATCAATGGCGTGGCTTTTGTGGCCGGCGTCGCACACCGCATGGCTGCCGTGCGTGCTGATCACCTGGGTTTTGACGAACAGCGCGTGTTCGAACTGCGGCTGCGACGGGTCCCGTTCGTTTTGGGCGTAGTCGGCGTCCATGAACATGAAGGAGCCGGCCTGCAGTTCGCCGTAGACGCCGCTGGCGGCTTCCAGCATCAGGCTGCCGGTGCCGGCCCCCGTGACCAGATCTACCGTGATGCCCTGGGCTTCTATCAGTTTGCGCGTCAGGAGCACGGCCTCCACCGCCCTGGCGATGGCGTCGCGCCTTTCCTGGGCGCTTCGCATGTGCTGGGCCTTGCCGTGGTAGGCCTGCAAGCCGGCAAAACGCAGCGCGGGGTGTTTGCGGATTTCCAGCACCAGCGTGACGGCGGCCGCGCCGGGCTCGACACCGCAGCGGCCCTGGCCAACGTCAATTTCCACAAACACGTCGATCACGGTGGCGCCCGCGCTCTTGTTGTTGATGCGGGCCTCCGTCATGGCCTGCGCCAGGCGGATTACGCCTTCGGTGCTGTCCACCGCAATGGCAAGGTGCCCACCCTGGGCCGCGACTTTTTGCGTGAGCGCCGCCACACGGGCCAGCTTGCCCGGGGCGATCACTTCATTGCTGATGTAGACGTTGTACACACCGCCGGCCACCAAGATTTCGGCTTCGGACGTTTTTTGCACGCACACGCCAATGGCGCCGGCCCGCATCTGCGCCTTGGCCAGCGCGACACTTTTGTGCAGCTTGGCATGGGGACGCCAGCGAACGTTGTGCTTCTTGGCAAATTCGGCCATGCGCGCGAGGTTGCGCTTCATCGCATCCAGGTCGATGACCAGGGCGGGGGTATCGATGTCGTTGACCGGTTTGCCGATCAGTTCGGCCAGATGGGATGGCAGGGTGCTCATGGATACGTAGAAGTTTATCTGTGCCTATTGTGCGCCGACACCGGAACCGGCCTCGCCGCCGGCAAATCCGTCATCCAGCGCAATGCCGTCCAGGTGCTGGGTGTCGGCCCAGCCTACCAGTGAAAAACCCTGGGGCGTCCAGAGCAAGCGGTTGATGGCCGTGTTGCCCAGCGCCCAGGTGCGTGGGGCCTGGATGTCCAGCCGCGTGGCGGCGCGGTACAGCACGTCCATCACCCCGCCGTGGCCGACCATGGCGATCAGCTCGCCCGGGTGGGCGGCTGCCAGGCGCTCGGCGGTAGTGACCAC